>NZ_JBFAPO010000091.1:0-33718 GCF_040676755.1 Dactylosporangium sp. NPDC049525
ATTCAACTAACAATAAATACAATTACTCCCACGCCACCCCCCCCCCCACCACACACCCAACACCCCCCACACCAGTCGTCGGGCGGCCGGGCCCCCCCCCCCCCCCCCCCCACGGCCCTTCCTTGCGTTCCTGCCGGAGAAGGGCAGCTCGTGTCCGCATACATCGTGTTCGAAGACTCCACTCCCCCGCCGCCACCAGCTCCGGCGCTGACCGGTCCGTCCGCGTGGCTGCTCGACACCGTCGCGGCCGTCACGTCGTGGACCGCGCAGCACCCCTGGTCCGCCGGCGCCGTAGCCGCCGCCGGCGGCCTGCTCGCCGCTGGCGGGTATCTCGGCCGGGCGGTGCTGACCCGCCGCCGGCAGCAGGCGATGGCCAGGCACGCCCAGGTCGTCGTCATCAGTCCCCCACCGGAGGTCGACCCGGCCGGCGCCGCCGTGTTCTGGACCACGATCGCCGAGGTCCTCCGCACCGGGTGGCAGCGTCGGCTGCGGCACGGCCGGCACCACATCGCCGTGGAGTACCGGTGGGGTGGCCGGGCCCTGACCATCGCCGTGTGGCTGCCCGGCAGCGTGCACGTCGGTCCGGTCCGGGCCGCGATCCTCGGTGCCTGGCCCGGCGCCGGTGTCACGGTCCTGGACGCGGACCCGCCGCTGCCGGCGGACGCCGCAGCGGTCGGGGGTGCGCTCACCCCGGCGATGCCCGCGTGGTTCCCGCTGCAGACCGACCACGACAACGACCCGCTGCGGACCCTGATCGCTGCCGCGTCGAATCTGCACACCGCGGAACGCGCCTGCGTGCAGATCCTCGCCCGTCCGGCCTCCGGCCGGCAGCTGCAGCGCCTGCGCGCCGGGGTCCAGGCACTGCGGTCCGGGACGCCGGCGCCCGGCGGCGTGCTGGACCCGGAACGGTGGATGCGTGCCGGGCTAGACCTGCTCCTCGAGGTCCTCGTGGTCCTCAGTCCTGGCCGTGGCCGGGCCGGTCGCAGCTCGGGCCGGCCCGGGCCGGTGACGGGCGGTGACCCGCAGCGGGACCGGGACGTGCGTGCCGCGGTCGACAAGTTGACCGGCCCGCAGTGGGAGGTCGCGGTCCGCTACGGCGTCGCCCGCACCCACCGCGCCGGCGGCCGCGCCGACGCTCGCATCGGTGGGCGTGGCGACGGGCGCGGCGGTGGGCGTGGCCGCAGTCGTGGCGGGGACGCGGCCGGGATGCTGCCGCGGCTGGCCGCCGTCGCCGACGGTGTCGTCGCCGCGTTCGGTGTCTACACCGGCCGGAACCGGCTGCGGCGGCTCGCGTTGCCGCAGCCGGCGGCGGTCCTGGCCGCGCGGGTGCTGCGGCGCGGGTTCCTGCTGTCCACCACGGAGCTCGCCGCGATTGCCGCGCTGCCGTACGACATCGCCGTACCCGGCCTGGACCGGGCCCGCGCCACACCACGGCCGGCACCGGTGAGCGTGCCGTCCGGTGGCCGCGGCACGAAGATGCTCGGTAAGGCCGACGTCGGTGGGCACGCCGTCGCCGTCAACGTCGCCGACAGCCGGCAACACCTGCATGTGCTCGGGTCGACCGGCTCCGGGAAGAGCACGCTGCTGCTCAACATGATCCTTGATGACATCCACGCCCGGCGCGGCACGATCGTCATCGATCCTAAAGGTGACCTCGTCATCGACCTGCTCGATCGGATTCCGGCCAGGTTCGCCGACCGGCTCGTCATCATCGACCCGGACCAGCCGTCGGGCACGATCCTGAACCCTCTTGCCGGCGACGACCACGACCTGGTCGTGGACAACATCGTCAGCATCTTCGGCCGGATCTTCGCCAAACACTGGGGGCCGCGGATCGACGACACGCTGCGGGTCGCGTGCCTGACCCTGATGCGCAAGGCGAACGCCACGTTGACGTTGATCCCGCCGCTGTTGAACGACCGGCAGTTCCGGCATGCGTTCACCCAGGACCTGGATGACCCTGAAGGGCTGCGCGGCTACTGGGAGTGGTTCGAGTCGACGCCGCCGCCGTTGCGGGCGCAGGTGATCGGTCCGGTGCTGTCCCGGCTGCGGGCGTTCCTGCTGCGGGACTTCGTGCGTCGCACGCTCGGCGCGCCGCAGTCCACCTTCGACATGCGGCGGGTCCTGGACGGCGGGATCCTCCTGGCACGGTTGCCGAAAGGGCAGATCGGTGAGGAGACAGCCCGGCTGATGGGCTCGTTCATCGTCGCGTCGGCGTGGCAGGCGGCGACCGGTCGGGTCCGGCTGCCGGAGCAGCAACGCCGTGACGCCGCCGCGTACATCGACGAGGCGCACAACTTCTTGAACCTGCCCGGCAGCGTCGGGGACATGCTCGCCGAGGCCCGCGGCTACCACTTCGGGCTCGTCCTGGCTCATCAGAACCTGACCCAGATGCCCCGCGACACTCAATTGGCGATCTCTGCGAACGCCCGCAACAAGATCTTCTTCAGTTGCGCGCCGGAGGACGCGCATCAGCTGGCCCGGCACACCCTGCCGGAACTCAACGAGCATGACCTGTCGCACATGGATGCCTACCGGGCCGCGTGCCGGCTCGTCGTCGACGGCCGGGAAACCGCCGCGTTCACGCTCCGGACCAACCCGGCCCGCGCCGTCGTCGGTGAAGCCACCGCGGTGCGGCAGGTCGCCGCCGCGGCCGTCGGCACGCACCAACGCACCCTCGACGGTGGGAGCCGGCGGCACCGGGGACAGTCACCGGCCGACCGTGACACCAGCAACTCCAGCAACTCCAGCAACTCCAGCAAGTCCGCTGGTCGGGCCGGTATCGCGCAGCTGGCCGGTGTCGGCGCGCACGACGAGCCCGTGCCGCAGGAACACGACCGCCCGAGCACCTGACCACAGCAGCCACGGCCAAGGGCCCTTGACAACTGGACGCCCGACGTCCGGGCCGGTCGTCGAGCCCCGGCCGCCGTCCCCGACCGGCCGGATCACGTCTCTGCTGACGACGCAGCGCCGCCGGCGCGCCGCTGATCCGGTGCCCGTAGGGCCTCGGACGGCTGATCGACGCCCCTGGTCGACGCCCCTGGTCGACGCCCCCGGTCGACTCCCCGGTCTGTTGGCCGGTCAAACCCCCGGCACAGGGCCGGCAGGGTACTGCCGGCCCACTGCCGCCCTCAGCCAACCAACACCGCAGGTAGGAGCCATCATGTCCGCACGCCCCGAAACCCGACACCCCTCCCAAGGGGACAGGTCCAGACGGGGAAGCACGGATACCACCGTGCCACCCTCCACCGGACCCACCAGACCCACCAGACCCACCAGATCCACCGGACCCACCGAACCGACTGGGCAGGCTGGACCCGTTGGGAAGGGTGGACGTTCCCGCAGCGCCCGTCCCGCCCCCACCGCGCTGATCGACATCTCACATCGGCTGCGGCCACGCGACTACACGATCGCCGCGCTGCTGGACGAACACACCACCCTCACCACCGACCAGATCACCACGGTCTTGTTCACCAGCATCACCACCTGCCAGCACCGCCTCAACGACCTGCGCGGCATACGGTTCATCGACCGGTTCCTGCGCAACCGACCGGGGCAACCGAACCCGGCCTGCTGGGTTCCCGGCATGCTGTCAGCGCGGTACGCCGCACTCGCCCGCGACGAACACCCACCCAACCACCGGCAGCTGCAGGACCGGCAGGACCGCATCTGCGCCAGCCCCACCCTGCTGCACCTGCTGGCCGTCAACGACTTCTTCATCACGCTGCTCAGCCACGCCCGCCAGCACCCGAACACCGGGCTGCGCCGGTGGTGGTCGGAGCGCAGGACCGCGGCAGCGTTCGGGCAGCGGATCCATCCAGACGGGCACGGCGTGTGGGCCGACGGCGACGCCGAGACGGGGTTCTTCCTCGAGCTGGACCGCGGCACCGAACCGGTCGGCCGGCTGATCGACAAACTCGCCGCGCAGCGCCGGCTGCGAGCCGCCGGCGGCCCCGCGTACCCGGTGCTGTTCGTGCTGCCGACACGGGCCCGGGAACAGCACCTGCATCACCGGCTCGCCGACCAGCCTGAGCCGACACTGGTCGTCGCGACCACGTCACCGGAGGCCGCCCGTGATCCAGGTCGGCTGCGTGGCCTGCACGGCCCGGCCGGGCCGGTGTGGCGGGTCGCCGGCAACGGCCGGCACCGGCTGCGTCTGGCCGACCTACCCGGCGAGCACGGCGAACCCGGCCCGCTCAACCCGGCGGCGCCACAGCCGCTCGACGATCCGTTGCGGCTGCTCGACCCGCCGTGACCGTCATCGGCGAGGAAGCCCTTGGGCCGCTCCCGGGCCGAGTGCACTGACCCGCTCCCTCCCTCATTCCCAGGTGAGCGAGAACGGCATACCGCCGGTCCCGTCAGCTGGCGCAGGTCACATGTTCAAGATGCTCAAAGCGGCAGGTGTACCTGCAGATGGGTGCCCTGGCCGGCAGGGCTGTTGATCGTGAAAGATCCGCCCATCGCGTCGACCCGGTCGGTCAGCCCGACGAGGCCGGAGCCACGTGCCGGGTCGGCGCCGCCGGCGCCGTCGTCCGCGACGGACAGGTGCAGCCAGCCGTCCCGGACCGCCGCGTCGATGTGGACGCGCGAGGCGTGCGCATGCTTGGCTGCGTTGGCCAACGACTCGGACACGATGTAGTAGGCCGCTACCTCGGCCGGTTCGGGAAGCCGGCCCGCGAGGTGCGCGTTGAGCTCGACCGGGATGGGGGAACGCCGGATGAGCCCGTTGAGCGCGGGCTGCAGCCCGACGTCGGACAGGATCGCCGGGTACAAGCCGCGCGAGATGTCCCGCAGGTCGTCCAGCACGCCGGTCAGCTCCTGCTTCACCGTGGCCAGCAACTGCCGCAGTTGCGGCATCTCGGCCGGAATGTTCACCTGGGCATTTCCCACTTCGAGGATGAGCGCGACGAGCTGCTGCTGGACGCCGTCGTGCAGGTTGCGTTCGATGCGCCGCCGGGCCTGGTCGGCGACGGCTGCCTCCCGTGCCCGGGAGGCAGCCAGATCAGCGCGGGCCTGAGCGTTGGCGATGACGGCGGCGATCAGCTCGGTGGAGTACGCAAGACGCACCTCGGCGTCCGGGGCCAGCGGCTCGTCCCGTGACATGGAGGCGGTCACGACGCCCCAGACGCGTCCCTCGACAACGATCGGGGCGCCGACCGTCGAACGGATGCCCTGCTCGCGCAGGAGCGCGGCGAGCGGGCCTGGAGCGTCCGCGTAGCTGTCCATCCGAGCGGAGCGGCCGGTGCGCGACACCAGAGCCGTCACGCTGCGGCCCTCCAGTGACACGTTCGCGCCGACCGGGATCACCGCGCCGGACCGGCCCCAGCCCGCTACCACGGTCGCGGTGCCGTCGGACTCGTAGCGGACGATGCTCGCCCCGTCGGCGCCGGCGAGCTGTCCCAATTCGGTGGCGACGGCGTCGAAGACCTCGGCCTGGGGAGCACCTCGTCCGACGAGCATGGCGACGCGCCGCAACGCGGCCTGCGCCGCAACGAATCGGGTGAGGTCGTTGGCGTTGCGCTGCGGCGAGGATGTCATGGCGTTCAATCTGTCGTGGCCGCCCGCACGCAGTCCTGTGCCGGCGGGCGGCCCGGGTACGCGGTCAGAGGACCGCATCGGACAACGTGCATCGAGGCGGCGCGCTATTCGCAGACGTCGCCGACGAGTGGGCGCCTCGCGTCGAGCGCGGCGAGAATGTCCCGGCTCACCTGCTCGGCCGGGCGCATCGCGTCCACCGAGACGAGGATGCCGCGCTGCGCATACCAGGCCACGATCGGGTGGGTCATCCGGTGGTACACCTTCAGCCGCTTCCGGATGACCTTTTCGGTGTCGTCGGAGCGGTGCTCGAGATCCGCGCGGGCCAGCAGGCGCCGCATCAGTTCGTGATCGTCGGCCCGCAGGTGCAGCGCGACGTCCGCGAGCATCCCGAGCTCGCGAGCGATCGCGTATCCCGCCCGTGCCTGGTCCATGGTGCGAGGCACCCCGTCGAGCACGTAGCCGCCACTGCCCGCCTTGGCGTCGAGGAACGCCATGCGGACGACGTCCATCATGACGTCGTCCGGTACCAGCTCGCCGCGATCGAGGTGTCCCTCAATGGAGCGGCCGAGGTCGGTGCGCCGGGCCACGTGGTCGCGCAGCAGCTCACCCGTCGCAACGTGCGGGATCCCGAAATGAGCCGCGATCAGGCCACCTTGCGTTCCCTTGCCCGCGCCCGGCGGGGCGATCATGACGACACGCATGCTTCGTCTCCTCGTATCGACTCGGTTCCTCAGTCGATGGTGTGACGGCGGTCAGTCGCCGGCACGTGTCAGATGACTGCATCGAACCGGCATGCGGCGAGTCACAGCCCACAGCTACTCAGCGTGACTTAGCACAGGATGCATCGCGGCCCGGCCCGAGGGCGCGGGCTACGCTGGACTGGGCGTCGGCGGAACGCATAGTCCGCTGCTCATGGATGCCATGGCTGGCAGAAGTATGGAGATTCTCCCGGTGGCCGATGCGAAATCCTCCTCGTCAATCCGTCCGAATGTTTCCGGCGAACGACATCAAAGCAGACAACCAGGACCATCACTGCCAGTAGTTGAGCTGCTGGGGCGCACGGAGGAGCTGGAACTGATCGACGCGTCGCTCAGCGGCCGCAGCCGGGTCGAAGCCGGCCTGTTGCTGCATGGCGACCCGGGGATCGGAAAGTCCGCGTTGCTGGACGTCGCGGCGGCGCGGGCAGAGACAGCCGGAATGCGGGTACTGCGCGCATCCGGGGTGGAGTTCGAGGCCGGGATCGGCCTGTCGGTGGTGCATCAACTGATCTACCCGATCCGGGCGCGGATCGATCGGCTCCCAGCCGGCCATGGCGACGTCCTGCGACAGGTCCTCGATCTGCCGCAGCGCACTGCCCTTGATCCTGTGCTCGTCTCCACAGCGGTGCTTGCCCTGCTGGGCGAGGTCGCCGCAGGGCGCCCGCTGCTGCTGGTGGTCGACGACGTGCAGTGGATCGACCGGGGCAGCGCGACCGTACTCGGGTTCGCCGCCCGGCGGATCGGCACCGACCCGATCATGCTGCTGGCCGCCGCCCGCAGCGGCGCCTCCAGCCTCCTGCACCAGGTCGGGCTCCCCGAGCGGGAGATCGGGCCGCTGGCCGACCAACCCGCGGCCGCGCTGCTAGACGCGTGGCACCCGGGCCTCGCGCCGGCGTCCCGGCGCCGCCTGGTGGCCGAGGCCGCCGGCAACCCGTTCGCACTGCGGGAGCTACCCACGGCGCTGACCGACGCTCAACGATCCGGCCAGGAACCGCTGCCTACATTCCTGCCGCTCTCCCGCCGGCTGGAGGCGGTCTTCGCCGCCGGGGCACCGGCCCTGCCCGCACCGACCCGGCAGCTGCTCCTGCTGGCCGCGCTGGACGCCGATGCCGGCCCAGGCACGATCCGGGCGGCCCTGCAGTCCACTGCACCAAATCCCGCGGAAGTCGGTGACCTCGCCCCAGCGCGACGGGCCGGCCTCGTCCACGCCGACGCACGCCCCGGCCGCATGTCGTTTCGCCATCCGCTGATCCGCTCGGCGATCGTGCAGGCGACACCGCCGGATGAACGCCGATCGGCGCACCTGGCATTGGCCGCAGTACTGACCGACGACCCGGGGCGCCGGGCGTGGCATCTGGCCGAAGCCGCAACAGGACCGGACGAATCGGTGGCCCGTGCACTCGAGGACGCGGCCCTTTCCTCCCGGCTGGGCTGCAACGGGTCCGCGACGGTGACCCGGCTGGCGCGCGCCGCCGAACTCAGCCCGCAACCGGCCGACCGGTCCCGCAGACTCATCGAGGCCGCCTACCTCGCCAACACGACCGAACAGTTCGACCAGGTGACCCGCCTGCTGACCGACGCCAAACAGGCAGGCGACGACGCCGGGCAGACGCAGGACACGCGGACCGGATCGGCCTTCGCCGCCGCAACGGCGACCTACCTCATGCACGGCGAGGGCGACGTCGATGCCGCACACCGGCTCCTGGCCCAGGCGCTCGACGACGCGGACACGGCCGAGACCGGCAGCGGCTGGGTCAACGCCATGCTGAACGCGCTGCTATTCGTCTGCGTCTACGCCGATCAGCCAGAGCCGTGGCAGCACCTCGGGCGCGCGCTGGCCCGGTTCAGTTCGGAGGGGACCACGCACCTGCGACTGTGCTACGACGCGCTCACGGACCCCGGCCGCGTCACACACTCGGTGCGCAAGAGACTCGCCGACGCTCTGGTCGCCCTGCCCGCCGACCCGCCACCCTGGCAGCTCGTCCCCATGGCCTATGCGGCTCTGGTGCTGGACATGCTGGCGCCACACCGTCAGCTACTGCGGCGCATGATCGAACGAGAACGCGACAGCGGCGGAACCGGCCTGGTCATTTCCGGATTGCTGCTGCTCAGCGGCGACTCCTACAACCACGGACATTGGGTCGAGGCCGAGCACCTGGCACAGCAGGGACTGGACCTGGCCACCACCCACGGCTACCACCTTCTTGCCGGTCAGCTGCGCGGCCACCTTGCCATCATCGCGGCCCTCCGCGGAGACGCGGATCTCGCCCGCACCCTCAGCGACGAGATCACGACGTGGGCGGCCCCGCGCCGTGTCGGCACGATGCAGACGTTCGCCCGATACGCTCGAGCCTTCGCGGCCATGGGCGAGGGCGACTACGAGGCTGCCTACGTCCAATCGTCACAGCTCAACTCACATGGCAGGACCAACCCCGGCCTCGCCAGCTCCTGGATGGTGCTGGACCTCGTCGCGGCAGCCGTCCGGACCGGACACAGCGACGAGGCCCGCGCTTGGGTCGCTGCCGCCCAGCAGGCGGGCGAAGACCGCATCTCTGCCAGGACGGCCCTCATCACCGCCGGCGCGGCAGCCCTGGCCGCCCCCGACGAGGACGCCGGCGGACTCTTCGAGGCCGCCCTGTCGCTGCCCGAGACCGACCGCCAGCCGTTTGAACAGGCCCGGATCCACCTCGCCTACGGCGAATGGCTGCGCCGCACCCGCGACACCACGCAGGCCCGCCTCCACCTGCGCGCAGCCCTGGAAACCCTGGACCGGCTAGGCGCCCGGCCATGGGCACAGCGCGCCCGCGACGAGCTGCGTGCCACCGGGATCCCGACCACCGCCCGACCCGACGCCCGCGGCGCCGCACTGACCACTCAGGAACGGCAGATCGCCACGCTGGCCGCCACCGGGCTGACCAACAAGCAGATCGGCCAGCGACTGTTCCTGTCCCACCGCACCGTGAGCGCCCACCTGCACCGGCTGTTCCCGAAGCTGGGCGTCACCACACGCGCGGCCCTCCGCGACGCGCTGGAAACGATCACATCCGACGCCGACGGGCATGCCCCACGGTCACAGCGCCCGTAGGCGCACCGAAACGACTGTTCGTGGAAGAGCGCAGCCGCCTGCCACGCCGTCTGATGTACCTGCGCGCTGCGCGCGAGGCCCGGCTGCTGGGGCGGGATCGATGCTCCGGGCGAACGGCGCGCTCACAGCTCACCTCGCGGCAGCAGCCAGGACAACTCGGTCGAACGTCAGGTGGGTCTCGTCCAGCAGGTCGGTCAGCACGTCCCGCGGCTCCCGCTCGCCAAACTGCACCAGCTCAACGCCGCCCACAGGTTCGTCCTCAAGCTTCGCGAACCCGACCAGCGCGCCGGTCAAGCGCTTCCGCTGGTGCTCCACAGGTCAACCCCACGTCGCGGGCTGCCGGCCACCCACGCCCCCGCTAACCGCGGCCACCTCCGGCGGCCTGGATGAACGGACCGTACCGACACGGGCACTGGCACGGGCACGGGCGCTATGACTGCGTACCACGCCGCTGGCGCCGGGCAGCGGCGTCGCTCGCACCGCCGGCCAGCAGGTCTCACAGGCCGATGCCGGTTGTCGAGGCCGGCAGAGATCGGGCGCAGCACACCTGACACCCAGGGTCGTGCGCGCACCGTACGTATGCCGACCGACGGTCAGCCGTCACCGACTGACGACTGACAACCCGGCTCGACTGGACGTCGGCCTACCCAGCGGTTCTGGACGCGATGGCGCACCGACCTCGGGATGTGACCCAGTGCCCCGACAGACGGTGCCATCTATCGCGCACAAGTGCCATCTATCGCGCAACGTCTCACATGACCGCCAACACCATTGGCCGTCGGCCAACGATCGCGCTCATCCGCGCCATCTATCCCGCTCAGTCACACTGTTCGATCCGCCGTGACCGTCATCGCTGAGACCGAGGCGTCGGCCGAACCGGATCCCGCGGTCGGCGGAGGCGACCGGACCTCCACCGTCGTGCAACAGCCGCTGACAGCAACCCAACGACCCCAACAGTGTCCATGGGCTCGGCCGGACCGCGGCGGTCATGGCACCCAACAGGCCAGATCAGCCGGGTGTCGATAGCAGTGACGGCGCTGGATCGGCGGTTGGTGCGCTGTTGGGTTGGCTGGCTACGGTCAGGGCTCACATTCGTGAATCCTTGGTTTGCTCCACCCTCGGGCTTGTCGCCCACGACCCGCGGTTGCACCGCCCACCCGCCTCCTGGCCGGTCGGCCTGCCCCGCCCGTCGGCGCCCAGCCCACCCGCTCCACCATCGCGCACCATCGCGCTTCAGACACACCCGGCGTCCGTTGCGGCGTCCGCACAGCCGTGCCCTGTTCGCTGGGCCGTCACTGTCCCTGTCGCTGTCGGCGACCCACCGCATGTCGCCTCCGCCACGGAGGCCCCTGCCGCGACCGCGGCCAACCAAACCCACTGGAGGTATCCACCATGCCCGACGCCGCGTACGCACTGACCGTCGTCTGCCTGCCCAACGACACCCCAGCACAGGACCTCACCCGGCACGCCGTCGCCCGCCTCGCCGCCGCCACCGGGCAACGGTGGACCGGCGCACCGGCGGCGCACTTCACGATCAGCACCCGGCTGCGGCGCGGGAAGCTCGTCCAGCCCTGGCAGGACACCGCCGCGGGCGGCCCGGTCAAGCTGCTCGCCCTCGACGCGATGCGCGTCGCCGCACGCAACCGGTTCTGGTACCGGTGGACGATCTGGAGCCAGGTCGTGGCAGGCACCCCGACCGCCCAGCCGTTCTGGACGTTCTGGAGCCGTCACCTCACCAACCCGGGCAAGTACCCCCTCGGCACGGCGCAGCAGCAGTACCTCGCCCAGCCGCGGATCACGGCGATGCGGACGTACAACGCCCTACCCAACAAGGTCATCGACCTGCCGACCGGGCATCTGGAGGCCTTCCAGGCCGGCGGGCACACCTATGCCCACCTCGGGTGGCTGACCGCCGTGCCCGGCACCGCGTTCGTCGGCGTCGACGGCACGTACCTGGATGCGTCCAGTGACCTGCTCGCCGACCGGCTGACCTACCTGCACGCCAGCAACCGTCGCATCGCGCAGTTGCGCAACGGCGACTACCTGGTGGCGTTGCTCGCCCACTGAACTGCCCGTTGCGCAACCGATCGACCGCAGGCGGACCGGAACGTTTCCGGTCCGCCTGTTCGCGGTTGCGGCCGCATGCCACGCATGCCGGTCCGACGACCGCGTCACCGGATCCGGTCACAGCCCGATCCGGCCATCCATTGCAGTCTTCCGACCCCATGATCCGGCCGTTGCGGGCCGGACGTGAAAGGAGTCCACGATGCCACACCTGCATCTGCTCGGCCGCACGTTGCGGCGACCGCTGCCGAGTCTGGCACTGGTCGTCTACGTCGTGGTGATGGTCGCCCTGAACGCCGGCCCGGTGACGCTGCCAGCGGTCGTCGGCGGCGCCGGCGCGGTGCTGCTCACGACCATGCTCATCGTCACGGAATCCCGCCTGGTCGAGACCTGCGACGAGGTGGAGGACCTGTGCCGGGTCATCGGTGAGCTCCGCACGGAACTCATCACTTCCTACACCGACCCGGTCACCGGCCTGCCCCTGCGCAGGGTCGCAGAACGCCGGCTCGCCGAGGCCCACAACGCCGGCGAAGCGGTCACTGTCGCGTTGATCGACATCGACGACATGCACGGCGTCAACGACGTCCACGGCCATCGCGGCGGCGACATCTACCTCGCCCACGTCGCCTGGCTCCTCGCCGACGTCGCCGACAGCAGCCCCACGACCGGCAGCACCGGCGTCGCCGACACCGTGGCCAGGCTCGGCGGGGACGAGTTCATCCTGATCAGTACCCGTCCACCGCACGCCGTGGCCGTTGCGCTCACCGCACTACTGTCCGACGCGGTTACGTACGGCGAGGATGTGGTTGCCGTCCGGTTCAGTGCCGGTGTCCACCGCACCGACGGTGCTGGCGGCGGCGAACCGCACTCGGTGCTCGGCTGCGCGGACCTGGCGATGTACACGGCGAAGCGGCACGGCGGCGGTGTCGTGGTGTATGACGCCGGCCGCGACGGCATGCCATCGGCGGACGCTGCGCGGTACCGGTCTCGGCACCGGTCGTCGGCACCGCCCACCGGCCCGACAGCACCGGCACCAACACCGGCACTGGCGGATCCCGCGGTGTCGCTGACGGCGCAGGCCGTTGCCACGTCGGGCCGGCACACCCTCGCCACCGCCACAGGTGCGCAGTCCAGTGAGGAGTCCGGCGAGGAGTCCGGCGAGGACGCCCGCGCGGCCGCGCCGACCGTCGCGTCCACCGACCCGGCGGCAGCCACCGGCCGGCCGGACGCTCCTTCGTGCTGGCAGTGCGGCACACCCAGCCCGGTCGTACCCGGCGGCGTCCGCCGCTGCCAACACTGCGGTGCCGGGCTCGTCCTGGACGCCGACGGCTGGATCAGCCCCGCCGAGGAGCTGTACCGGCGTCGAGCCGAGACGGACGCACGGCAAATCGCGGTGTCGGTCAGCCAGGTCGCCGAGGCGCTGCCCGCGCTCGCCGCGTCGGCGCCGGCGGGCTGGTCGGTCACGGCCGCCGTACCGGTCATCGACGGCGCGTTGCACAGCGTCGCCGTGCACCCGCCGGCCTGCAGCGTCGATGCCACCGCCTACCTCACCCCAGACACCGACCACCGCGACAGCACCGACGGCACCGGTCCATCCGCCGAGCCGGGGTGGTGGGTGCGGGTCCATAACCGGGGGCGGGGCATCGACTTCCCGCTCTACACCGACGGCGGTGCCCGGGCGGCCCGCTTCCGCACCGCCGCGGACGCGTGCAGGGCCGCGGTGCAGGCGCTGCGGATCGAGATCGCCGAGGCGCGATGGCCCTGACCGACATGCGCCGCAGGCCGACGTGCTGCCCGCCCCCTTCCACGTCGCCGCCGATACCAGCCGGCACGCCGGCTGCGGCGACTCGGCCTGCGATCCCGGCCTGCGATCCCGGCCGATGCACGGCCGGTCTGTCTTCGCCCCTTTCCCCGTTGAGGAGCTTCATCCATGACGACGTACCTGTTCACGGCGGGCACCGCGCCGCTGGCGGCCAGCGCTGGGCCGGCGATGCTGCGGGTGGATCAGCCGGTACACGTCAACGTCCGCGCGGCATGGTTCGCAGCGACGGTCACCTCCGTCGCCCGCACCCGGGTCGGTGTGACGTTCCACCCCACGCCCGGGATGCCGCTGGGCGGTGTGGTGGCGCCGTGGGCGGTCCGCGCGGCGGCCGGCATCCGGTTGCGGCCGGTCCGGCAGTTGCGTGCCGGCGACGAGGTCGTCGCCGGCGACGGTGCGGTACACCTTGTCGCCGCGGCGTGGCCGGGCCGTGGCGGCTGGTGGATCGTCGGATACGACGGCGGGCAGCGCAGCGCGGTGCCGGGCAACGCGGTGCTGCGGCTCGTCGAACCGACGCCGACGGTCACCTGCAACGGCGTCGCGATCTGACCGTTGACGATCGCCCTTGCCGGTCTGCATGACCGGGAAGGCCCGGGCGGTGACGTTCACCTGCCGGCTGCGCAGGCACGTCCGGCACATTTGCGCCCCCCACCGGTCCGATGCCGATGCCGATGACACCTGACCGGCTCACCCCATAGCGATCAACTCCGGTGTGGATCGGCTCGGCCGACGACCACGGCATCGCCACGGAACTGGCCCTGCCACAGGCTGGCCCATCCACACACTCCACGCCCAACGGCGTACCGGTGCAGCACCACACCCGGGACGCCAGCAGGGCGCCCGGGTCTCGTATACCCGGAAGGAGCACCACCAATGTCCAGCACGGCACAACCCGTCGACGTCAACGCGGCGTTCGCCGCCGAACGCGCCGAGCAGATCCAGGCCGCCGGCGCCAGGCAGGCCGACGTCGACGCCCGCGTCGCCGCCGGCAAACTCATCCCCCTCGGCAACGGCAGGTTCCAGGTCAACGACCCCGACAGCTGGGACAACGGCGAAACCCTGCTCCAGCAAGGCGGGCTCGTCCTGCCGCAGCACGGTCTGGACACCAGCCGCGGTCAGGTCGCCCTCTACAGCAGCGTTCCCGCCTGGCACCAGCTCGGCAACGTCGTGCCCGGCGGCACCAGCAACGTCGAGATGGTCCTCGAGCTCGGCGGCATCGACTTCGAGGTGGCGCGCCGCCCGGTCGAGTACCGCAACACCTTCGACGGCCCGAATCGGGTCCTGCCGGAGCAGTTCGTCACCGTCCGCGACGACACCGGCGCCGGACTCGGCGTCGTGGGCAGCAAGTACGAGGTCCTGCAGAACCGGGACGCGTTCGCGTTCCTGCAGGATCTCGTCGACCTGCACGACGTGGTCTGGGAGTCCGCCGGCGCGGTCCGCGACGGGCGGAAGGTCTTCGTCTGCATGCGCCTGCCCAACACCGTCACCATCGACGCGGCCGGTGTCGCTGACCAGATCATCCCGTTCATCGTGGCGCTCAACAGCCACGACGGGTCCAGCCTGTTCCAGGTGGTCGTCACCCCATGGCGGCCCGTGTGCCGCAACACCGAACGGTTCGCGGTCCGCGACGCGCATACCCGCTGGGGTGTGCGACACACCCGCAACGCCCTGGACCGGATCGAAGAGGCACGCCGCACACTCGGGCTGTCGGTGCAGTACTTCGACGAGTTCGCCGCGGAGGAGGAGGCCCTGGCTCGCACCGAGGTGACGTTGGCGGAGTTCCGGCATGTGGTCGACGACCTCTGGCAGCCGCCAGCCGACGACGCGTCCACCCGCAGCAGGAACATCCACCGGCGGCGGGTCGATGAGCTCGTCGACCTGTACACCGCGAACACCGCACAGCTGGGGCGCACGGCCTACGCCGCCGAACGCGCGGTCACCGAATACACCGACTGGCGGCAGACGGTCCGCCCGACCGGGTCGCTGCGCGGCAACAACCTCGCAGCCCGCGCCACCGCCGTGTTGGAAGGCGGCAACGACGAGGTGAAGAGCCGCGCCCACCGGCGGCTGCTGACCCTGGTCCGTCGCTGAGCAGCACCGTGCGGACGCCGTGCCGGGCTGCCGACGCCGGCAGCCCGCGCCGGGACCCGCACAACCGTCGCTGATCGCAGGCAGGAACACCGTCGTCCCGCGTCCACCACCGACATCCCGGGCACGGCACTGCAGCCGTGCCCGGGATCCGACCCGACCCCGATCATCCGTCGGTGATCGCTGCCGCGGCCGCCGCGTCGGTGCACATCGTGCAGCCGTGGTCGCGGACCTCCGCTGCCGGACGCCCCTCCACGCACCGACGGCCGGTCCTGCACTGCGCCGGTCGGTGCGTGGCACCGGTCGCTGCCCAGCCGATCCGATCCGCCTGGACGGGCGCCGACGGCGTCCGCGTGGACCAAATCCCTGCAGTCCCCGGTCGTGTCGACATGGCACGACCCTGCCCGTGCATGCTGCGCTGAAAGGAACCACCACACATGCTCAATCAGACGCGAGTGTCCGGCCGGATCACCATCACGCCGCCGGACCCGGTCCACCGCCGGTGCGCCGACGACGGCTGCGACGTCAGCTGCCGCGTTCTGGACCGCGCCGAGGCCGGCCGCTGGCAATGCTCGCCCGGCGGCGCCGACAACCGGCGGATCGTGGCCGCGGTCGCAGTCGTGGCCGGCGACACCTGCCTCGACAAGGCGACCGGCAGGCAGGCCGTGGAACAGGCCGTGGAACAGGCCGTGGAACAGGCCGAGGAACAGGCCGGGGCGACCGATCCCAGCGTCGCCACCGCCGGCGCAGACATTGCCGGCCTTGCCGTGGACGACGTATGACGAATCGGATCCTGTCCGTCCTGCTCGGTGTCGTGGTCGGGCTCGCATTGCTGTGTCTCGGTGGCCTCGCCGTCCTGGTCGGCGGCGTTGCCGGCTGCGGCGCCGATCCCGGCGCCGTTCCCGGCCGGTACAGCAGCGAGCAGGTGCATCACGTCCAGGTGATCGTGACGGTCGGCATGCAGCGGGGCGTGCCGGCCCGGGGGCAGGTCATCGCCGTCGCCACCGCGATGCAGGAATCCGGGTTGCGGAACCTCGGTGATCTCGGCGCCGACAACGATCACGACTCGCTCGGGTTGTTTCAGCAGCGCCCGAGCCAGGGCTGGGGCAGCCCGGCACAGCTGCTCGACCCGGTGTGGGCGGCGGGACGCTTCTATGATGCGCTGTTGCGCGTCGCCGGCTGGCAGGCGTTGCCGCTGACCGTTGCGGCGCAACGGGTGCAGCACAGCGCCTACCCGGATGCGTACGCAAAGTGGGAGCCGGCGGCGGCCGCGCTGGTCGCTGCCACGGCGCCGGCGTTGGCCGGGCAGCAGGGGGCTGGCGGCGACGATCGTTCGCCCACTGGTGCGCACAGCGATGTGGGGTGTGCGGCTGGAGGATGGCGGCGACCGGTGTCCGGTCGGATCGTGTCTGGGTTCCGCACCGCGGGCCGGGCGACGCATGACGGTGTCGACATCGGTGCCGGACGGGGCACACCAGTACACGCTGCGGCGGACGGGGTCGTCGTGACGGCGCGTTGCAACGCCCACCGACTCGACGGCAGCCCGTACTCGTGCGACGTCGACGGTGACCCGGTCACGGTCCGCGGCTGCGGCTGGTACGTCGACCTCGCGCACCACGACGGGTCCGTCACCCGCTACTGCCACCTGCTGCACCGGCCGGTGGTCGAGGCCGGGCAACCGGTCGTTGCCGGTCAGGTCCTCGGACTGGTCGGCAGCAGCGGGCATTCCTCCGGTCCGCATCTCCACCTTGAGGCGCACACCGGCAGACCGGCGACTGCCCGCAATGCCGTGGACCCGATCGGGTTTTTCGCTGCCCGCGGTGTCGACCTCACCGGAAGCGAGGGGTGACCCCGCCTCGTCCTAGCGCGTCCTGGCGCGTCCGAGGGCGGGCCGACGGTCAGTCCCGCTCCTGCGACGCGGCGACCGTCCGCTCGCCGCACCAGCTCGACCCCGGGCAGCAGGACCGGACGTGCACACGGTGCGCCGGCATTGCTGCACGGGCCCGACACCACACAACCACCTGACATCCCATGGAGGATAACCATGTCCACGGACCGCATCAGCTGGCTCGTCCTGGCAGCGCTGACGGAGCCGGGCGACCGAGCGCTCGGCGACCTCGTCCGCAGCATCGGCCCCGCCGAGGCACTCACCCGGATCGTCCACGACCGCCAGATCAGCCCGAAGCTTGCGCAGCAGGCACACACCCGCCTCGCCGCCCTCGGCCGGCCGAGGGGGCAGCAGTTCTCCGGCATCGCCGAGGACATGCTGGAGCACGCCGACCGGCTCGGCGCCCGGATCATCACCCCCGCCGACGAGGAATGGCCGTCATCCCTCGACGACCTCGCCGGCATCAGCACAGCCGGCCGCCCAGCGCTGCGTCTTACTGCTCCGCCGCTGTGCCTGTGGCTGCGCGGCCCGGTCCGGCTCGAGCAGGCCCTGCGGCGGTCCGTCTCGATCGTCGGCGCACGGGCCATGACCAGCTACGGGCAGTTCGTCGCGTCGGAGTTCGCGTTCGGGCTGGCGGACTTGGGGTGGACGGTGGTGTCCGGCGGCGCGCTCGGCGTCGACGTCACCGCGCACCGGGGTGCCCTCGCCGCCGGCGGGGTGACCTGTGCGGTGCTTGCCTGCGGCATCGAGCAGGTGTATCCGGTGTCCAACTCGGCGGTGTTCGAGCGCATCGCCGAGGAGGGGCTGCTGATGACCGAGTGGCCGCCGGGCACCCGCCCGCTCAAGGCCGGGTTCCTGAGCAGGGACAGGCTCGTCGCGGCGGCGACGAACGGCACGGTGATGGTCGAGGCCGGCGCGCGCAGCGGGGCACGCAACGCGCTCGGGTGCGCCCGCCTGCTGCACCGGCCGGCGATGGTGGTGCCCGGCCCGGTCACCTCGGCGATGTCGGTCGGCTGCCACGTCGAGCTGCGGCAGCCGGGCACCGTGCTCGTGACCCGTGTCGAGGAGATCATCGAGGAGATCGGCAGCGTTGGAGCGTCGGCGACGCCGATCCAGGACGCCGGGCGGCCCGAGGACACGCTCGACACGCTGTAGACGCGCATCCTCGACGCGGTCCGGCCGCACCCCCGATGCCCCCGGCGGAGGAGAACGCCGCCGGGGGCAGGTTGAGCGCGCGCCCCTCGCCGGCCTCGACGCCGCGCGGCACCGGGCATGCCGCACGGTCCGATACGGCCTACCGCCGGTCAACCGCGTGGTGATGCGCCTCGACGGTGCGGCGATGCATGGCTGCTACCGGTGGCCGACCAGCACCGCGGCCTCATGTCCGAACTGGCTCGTGCTCTGGTCGAGCTCCCGCTCGCGGCGCCACAGCATCACCGACGCCAAACCCTGGAACGACCAGAAGCCAGGGCGGCACGCAGCGCGGTCTGCGTCAGGAGCCCGGCGACCACGCTCGCCACCAGGACCGCGACCTATGCGCCCGTCTGCGCGGCGCGGGCGCGGCCGTGGCGGCATACGTGGCGTGCTGCGCAACGCCGTGCAGGTCTGGCGGCCGGTTCCCCTGCGGCCCACACCCACACCCAGTCCGGGCCGTCACCGACGGTCCAGCCACCGGCAGGCTGCCGCCCCTGCCGACGGTCGCCGTCGTCGATGACGTCGACGGCTGAGCACCAACCGGGCGGCACAGTCGCCCGCGAGCCGCGACGACCCCTACTGCACGGCTCCGGGCGGCCGGGTCGCCGTCATGGCCTCCACCACATCGAGCCGGGCCCATGTGCGCCCGGTCAGGAAGGACAGTGCATGAGCACACCGGACACCCCCAAGATGGTGCTGCGATCGGATGCCGATCTGCTGGCCGCCATCCCGTTCCTCGTCGGTTTCACTCCGACCGACAGCCTGGTCGTCCTGGCGATCAGCGGCAAGCGGCTCGTGCTCACCGCACGGGTCGACATTCCGCCGGCGGACCACGTGCCGGCGGCTGCGCTGGACGCGGCCAACCAGGTCGCCGCCCAGGTCGCTACGCATGCCGAATCGGCAATCGTGGTTGGGTTCGGCCAACACGATCGGGTCGCGCCGTACATGGACGCGGTGTTGGCCGCCATGCAGCTACGGCTGGTACCGGTGCGGCGGGCCCTACGGCTCACAGGCGACCGCATGTTCTGTCACCTCGACGACGGCTGTATGCCCTTGAGCGGCGTGCCGTTCGACCCGGATGCCAGCACCGCACCAGCCGCCGCCGTCCTCAACGGCCTCGTGGCATTGACCGACCGTGCAGCGCTCGTGCAGCAGCTCGCATCTGTGCAAGGCCAGCAACGCCAGGCGATGGACGAAGTGACCCGCCAAGCAATCGCCCGCCTTCGCCGCAGCGTCTCGGCGACCGACCGTGTTGGAACGCCGCCGGCGCACGCGGCCGCCGGACGGGTTGCGCCGTCGGTCAGCCACCGCGGTGCTGCAGCGGTGCAGGAGGCCTTCACGTTCGCCGCTGCAGGGAAACGGTTGCCCGACCCGCAGGCCGCCTGGATCACCGTGCTCCTGGCGATCCTGCCCGTGCGCGACTATGCGTGGGAGCGCACGGACGACAGCGACAGCCACGTCAAACTCTGGACGGATCTCACCCGCCGCGCCCGCCCGGATCTCGCGGCGGCCCCGGCGTGCCTGCTCGCCTACAGCGCGTTGCTTCGCGGCAACGGCGCGCTGGCCGACATTGCCGTGCACCGGGCGTTGGAAGCCGACCCCGGCTACTCGATGGCCCGGATCCTGCTCCACGCAGTCCGCAGCGGTGTGCCGCCGCACGTGTTCCGCAACGCCGTCACCGTCGCCGGGACGGACGCCAGCCCCAGCGGGGGCCAGGACCGGCTGGATCAGCCCACCACGGACGACACTGGTGAACCCGACGTCTGCGCCGACTGACACCGGCGGCCGCGCGTTGAGGCCAACCGACCACGACGCGACGAGCATGTGGCCAACATCCGGTGCGGCGGGGAGCGGTTGATCTGCGCGTTCCTGGTCGGGTCGCGTCCTGCCCGCGTTTGACGTGGGCGGCCTCACCGCGATGTGCGCCACCGGCAGCGCAACGCGAGCTGTACCACCGGTTCCACGAGTTCCACCAGCTCCGCCTGTTCGTACGGCCGACCCGACAACGACAACCCGGTCATCGCCCCGGACATCACCGACCTGCAGCGGCACACCGTGATCGTCACCTTTGCCGGTGGCCGCAAACGCGTCGTCGTGCAGATGTTCGGCCTGGCCGCCGGTGCGGAAGCGGCGTGGCGGACGTACCAGCCGACACTCGCCGACACTCGCCGGGCTCGCCGTGGATCGTGCCCTGCTCGACGACCCCGCAACCGGCTGGCGGCGCTGATCGACGTGATCCTCAGCCTTGACTTGCCGCCGGAGCTGGCGCAGCAGATGTCCACGCGCCGCCGGGCGTCTAGCGCCGGGCAGTAGCTCCCCCTGCATTGCCCGCACCCGCAGGTCCGGCGGTTGCGGTCTCACCTCGTGCCTCCGGGCAGGCTGGGGCCGCAACGGTCCCAGCCTGTCCGCCGCCACGAGGCGGGGATAGGAGGCCACACCTGATGGCCACGCACCACAACACCAGGCCGCCGTGATCGGCGGCACACCAACGACCGCACGCCGGCAGCGTCGTCTCGGGCACCGCTACGGCGGTGCGGCGATGACCGGCGAAGACGAGGTCCGTACCGCCCGGGCGAAGCTCAACTGGGTCTTCGGACCCGGCCGCCCACGCGTCACGCAAACGGTCGCCGAGCACGGTCCGGTGGCCGCGTTCGACCTCCTCACTATCGAGAAGCCAGCGGCAGAAGACCTGCGCCCGGAAATCCGCGACCGTCCCGGACGGGCATCGGCCGAGGCCGCGGACGCGGTCGCCGAGGCGCAGACATGGTGCCGGGTGGTGATCCCGGAGGACCCCGACTGGCCCACCGGAATCGCCGACATCGCCCGTGCTGGCGGGTACACCCCGGTCTGCCTGTGGGCGCTGGGCCCGGCGCCGCTGCCGCAACCGGCATCGACGGTGACCGTCACCGGCGCCTCAGCCGCCAGCGGCTACGGCATGTGGACCGCCGACGAGATCGCGACAGGTCTCACCGTCGCCGGCCGCACCGTCGTGTCCAGCGGCGGGCACGGCATCGACGTCGCCGTCCTGCGGGCCGCGGTCACCTGCGGCACCCCCATCGCGGTCCTGCCGTGCGGGCTGCAGCAGCTGTACCCGGCCGCCAGCATCGGCCTGTACGACCAGCTCGCAACGAGCGGACTGCTGCTGACCGTGTGGCCACCCGGACGCCCGGCCCAGCACACCACAGGTGTCGGCGAACCGGTCGCTGCTGGCCGCGGTCAGCGGCGGCACCGTCGTGGTGGAAGCCCCGGACCGCGGTGCAGCACTGAGCACGCTGCGACGGGCGATGCGGTACGACCGCGTCGGAATGGTGGTGCCCGGCCCCGTCACGTCCGCGGTGTCGGTGGGCTGCCATCAGGCTCTACGCACGGACCCGCAGGTGCGGGCCGTCACCAGCGCCACCAACATCCTCGACGATCTCGCGGCTACGGCGAGGCTCACGGATGCGGCCGACGCGGCGGCAACCGCTGCAGATCGAGGCTGACCTGATCACCGGCCGCCCGTGACGCGCTGACGGCGTGCCGCCGGGCCACGACCGGTCAACGTCCGCCCGATACCGCCTCGCCCGCGCCCACGTGCACCATCCCGGCCGGTCCCACGGACCGCCGGACCGCACATGTTCTGGCACTTCCCAGCCATTCGAATCCAACCGGCGGACAGGAGGTGCGAGGCACAGCACACCACCTCCTGCCGACCCATCCCGTCTGGAGGTGTGGCCTTGCCACGCATCGACGAACTCGACCCGCCACCGGCAGTCGAGTCCCACCAACCCGTTCCCGCCGACGGCAACACGAACACCGGACCGCGGCCCGCAACGACACCGGTCGACGTTGCGCAGCGATGCGACCGCTGCCACCGCGTCCTCAACGACGAGTCGTTGTGCACCGGCTGCACAAGCTGTGACCGCTGCGCCGACAGCATCCGCATCGTCGACACCACCGAGACGCTGACCGGGGAGACGGTCTGTCTCTCCTGCCGTGCCAGCTGGTACTGGCAGTGCGGCACTTGCGACGGGTGGAACCCGGACGGCCGCGACTGCGCCGATGGCTGCTGCGCACCGGTCGGCTGCGTGTGCGACGACTGCCTCGACCAGCTCGAACCTGACAGGGACACCCAGATCTACCAGTACAGCTTCAAACCCGCGCCCCAGTTCCACGGTGCCGGACCGCTGTTCCTCGGTCTGGAACTGGAACTCGAAACCCCGTACGGGGACCAGCGCTCCTGCGTCACACGCGCGAACCGGCGGCTCGGCAGGCTTGGCTACCTCAAGCGTGACGAGTCGATCAACTGCGGATTCGAGCTCGTCACCCACCCCATGGCCTACCAGTGGGCCATCGAACGTTTCCCGTGGACGCTGCTGACCGAGCTGCGGGAGCTCGGCTGCCGGGCCGAGGACAACGTCGGCATCCACGTTCACGTGTCCCGGGCGGGTTTCGACTCTCCGTGCCACGTGTACCGGTGGATGAAGCTCGTCTACCGCAACGAATCGCAGGTCACCACACTGGCCCGCCGATCGTCGCCGCGGTGGGCGGCATTCGACGACGACGACCGCCGAGCGGTGAAGGACTACGCGAAAGGCGCCTACGGCCGCCGGTACACGGCGATCAACACCAGCAATGTAGCCACCTTCGAACTGCGGGTGTTCGCCAGTTCCGTCGACCCCGGCGAGGTGCAGGCTGCGCTGGCCTTCGCGGCGGCGTCCGTCGAGTACACCCGCGACCTCACCGCACACGACATCCTGCGCGGCGGATGGTCGTGGGCGTCGTTCGCCGGCTGGGTCGCGGCCCAGCCGCAGTTCGCGCCGCTGACGCAGCAGCTGGAGGCACTGTCATGTGTCTCCTGACATACCTGCCGGCCGGCGTCCTGCCCGACACCGACGCGCTGCACAACGGAACCAGCACCAACCGCGACGGGCACGGCTTCGCGATCGTCGCCGGTGACCAGCTCGTCATCGAACGCGGCATGGACGGCGAACAGGTCATCGCCGCGTTCGAACGTGCCCGGCGCCGGCACCCTGACGGCCCCGCCCTGTTCCACTCCCGGTACGCCACCCACGGCGTAACGAATCTGGACAACTGCCATCCATTCGAGGTCGGCCGCGACGTGCGTACCGTCGTCGCGCATAACGGGATCCTGCCCGCATCGGTCCAGCCACGTCAGGGCGACCCACGCTCCGACACCCGCCTCGCCGCCGAGGTGTACCTGCCGCAGATCGGCGGCCTGCACCTGCGACAGACGCGGCTGCGGCTGGAGCGGTGGATGACACCGTTCAACAAGATGGTGCTGCTGACCGTCGACCGGCGGTTCAAGAAGCAGGGGTTCGTCCTCAACGAGGCGTCGGGCATCTGGGACGACGGAATCTGGTACTCCAACAACGACTACCGCCCCCTGCCAGTGCCGTCCTGGTTGACGACCGCACGGTGCCGCATCACCCCGCCGCAGTGGTTGGAGACCGTCGCAGGGCTGGAGCGCTGCCCGGACTGCGGCACGCCGGTCGACGTCGTCACCGACGTCGAATGCCTCTGCTGTGGCCGGTGTTTCGACTGCGATGAACGGCCGTCGGTCTGCGCCTGCTACACACCGCCGTCGCAGCGAATGCGGTAGCGGAAAGGTCCCCTGCCGGTCCGGCATTTCCGGTCGGCGACACCTGAACCCACGCTGCCGGGTCCGGTACCGCACCACTGTGCCGGACCCTGTCAACGGCGGATTAGAACTGGTTCTGGTTCTGGCCCTCTTTAGTTGATCGACAGGTGCCGCTGTGCGGTCGGGCGTGTCCACTGTGTACGGTGCGGCCGGTGCGCTGATGGATCACTGATCGTGCTGCTGCCGCATCTGGCAAAGCTGGTAGTGGAGCGATTCGAGGCCGTTGGCTGCGGTGTCCGGGTCTGGGGCAGGTCGGCGCAGACGTCGGCTCGCTGCCCAGGCTGTGGTCGACTCACGCGGCGGGTGCACAGCCGTTACCAGCGGCGTGTCGAGGACATCGTGGTCGGCGGTCAGCAGGTCGAACTGTTGCTGCGGATGCGGATCTTCATCTGCCCGCACGCCGACTGCACGGTGACGAGGTTCGCCGAGCAGGTCGATGGCCTGACGCACCGGTACGGCCGGCGCACCTTGCCGGCTCGCCACGTCCTGCAGGCGCTCGGGTTGGCTCTTGCGGGACGGCCGGCCGCCCGGCTCGCCACCAGTCTCGGGATCCAGGCCGGACGCAACACGCTGCTGCGTCTGGTGCGTGCCATCCCGGATCGGCAGTTCGGCCCTGTGACCGTGCTCGGCGTCGACGACTTTGCGCTCCGGCGTGGCCACCGCTACGGCACCATCCTGATCGACCTGAACACCCACACCCCGGTTGACGTGCTACCGGATCGGGAAACGGACACGCTCACCGCTTGGCTACAGGCGAATCCAGGCGCGCAGGTGATCTGCCGGGACCGCGCGGGCGCCTACGCCGAGGCGGCCCGCCGCGGCGCTCCGGGCGCTGTCCAGGTCGCCGACCGGTGGCACCTATGGCACAACCTCGCCCAACACGTCGAGAAGACCGTCGCCCGCCACCAGCGCTGCCTCGCCCCGCCGCCGGAGCCACCAACTCCGCAGCCCACGCTCGACGCGGAAGCTGTGGCCGCTCTGGCTGCAGTCGCCACGCGGGACGGCCGGCTGGCTCAGCGCACCCGCGACCGGTTCGAGCAAGTCCACCGGCTCCTGAACGAAGGGCGCAGCATCAAGGCGATCGTCCGCGACCTCGGCCTGGCCCGCGAAACCGTCCGCCGCTACGCCCGGGCCACCGACATCGAGGATCTCGTCGCCGCCGCCCGCACCGGCGCCCGGGGCAGCATTCTCGACCCCTACCTCGAGCACCTTCACCAACGATGGGCAGCCGGCGGCACCGATGCCAAAGCGCTGTTCAACGAGCTCCGCGGCATGGGCTACCCGGGCAGCTACAGCGTGCTCCGCGACTACCTCCGAGCGCTCCGGCCCCTCACCACCGTTCCGCCCGCAGCGCCACGCCCGCCCAAAGTCCGGCACGTGGTCAACTGGCTGCTCCGCCACCCACAACGCATGGAGCCCGACGACCAAATCGGCCTCGCCGCCGTCCGCGCCCGCTGCCAGCACCTGGACCGCCTCGCCGCGCATGTCACCGCGTTCGCCGTGATCCTCACCCAGCGCCGCGGCCACGAACTCGACGCCTGGATCAACGCCGTCACCGACGACGACCAACCCGACCTGCACTCGTTCGCCGCCGGCCTGCAACGCGACTACGACGCCGTCCGCAACGGCCTCACCCTGCCCCATAACTCCGGCGCCGTCGAAGGCCATGTCAACCGGATCAAGATGCTCAAACGCCAAATGTTCGGCCGCGCCAACTTCGACCTCCTCCGCAAGCGCGTCCTCCACACAACGTGACCTGCAGGGGCCAAATCCGATCAACTAAAGGGGGCCAGAACCAGTCTCAGGCCGCCGTCGACAGACCCGGCAGCGACAACCGACCGAGCTGACCGGACCGCACCACCGGCCGCTGCCGTAGCACCCGCGCATCGGTGACGTTGCCGGTTCCCGCGGCACGGACGGAGCTCCTCCCGACCTGCCCGCGTAACCCACCCGCACCACCACTCGCGACCTGCCCCGCGCACAAGCGCGCCCTTTTTGCGTTTTCAGGAGGATTCAGATGAGCGCTCACCTGCCCGCACCGCCCTCGAACGCCCCGACGGGACACCGTCGATGACGACAAAGGTCCTCAGCATTGTCATCGCCGCATGTCTCGGCGCGGTCGTCGTCTGCAGTGCCGGCGTCGGACTCTCGCCGGACACGCCGTAGCCTGCACCGGGTCCGCTGGCCCTTCCTCTGCGCCGCAGGCCCGGACCGCCACCGGCTACACCGCCGAGCAGGTCGCCTCCGCCGCGACGAAAACCCGCAGGTCCGACTCACTGTGCAGCCGAGTCTGACCGCGGTAGCGGCCGAGGTATGCGGCGGTCGCCGCACGGAGTACGAGCTCGTTCGGGGACCCGCCACTGAAGGCTGGGGTGACGATGGCAGCCATACATCACCGTGCGTCACGCATAGCGATGAACGCCAGTGCTCCCGTCGCGGCATGTGCGGATGCCTGCCGCTGCTGTCACTGCCCGACCGGGGGACCTCGCTGCCGATTGGAGCTGCGGTGTCCGTGGCGGGGCACGTACCGGCGTGTCAGCGCGCGGTGGTGCACAATGATCGGTCATGTGTCGCCGGAGCAAGTCCACAGCGGGAGTTGGCTCGTCGGTATGAACGAGCCGGGCAACAGATCAACGGTCCACTGGTTCGGCCGTGTTGCCGCGTACGTGCTTGCGGTCGTTGTGCTACTGCCGATTTCGGCATGCGGGTCAGGCGTTTCAGGGTCGGAGCTGACGTCGTCGTCCAAGGGCGTCGGATACTTCTGGCCGGTGTGGGTCGGTGACTCGATCTACTACCTCGAGCACAACGCGGAGGACCACATGAACTCCGACACGACGACCTTGCTGATGCGCGTCCGTGACGGCGGCTTGCCGGAACACGTTGCCGTCCATCGGCCCGAGTGCCGGAGCCCTGATGACGTGGATCCCTCGCCTGAAGCGATGGTGGCGATGAGTGACCACGAGATCGGGCTGCTGGTGGTTTGCAGTTACGACCCGACCGATCTGAACCGAACGGCGTTGATCCGTCAGGATGTTGACAACGGGTCGGCGGCAGACGTGGCGACGTTCAGTTACGGTGGCTACGGTGTCGCCTGGGCCAACGGAACCGGCACAGCGTACGCACGGGAGCGGGTGTGCACGTCGGGCAGCGTTCGGCCCCTCTCCGACACGAACGCGACCTGCTTCGACGCCACCGACGTGAGAGAACCCGTCGCGACCGGGAGCGGCCAGATCGTCTACTTCGCCTCCCGTTGCGGGACCGGTGACCCCGAGGGAACTGGGAAGTATGCGATCTGCCGCCACGACGGCCCCGGCCGCGAGACGGTCCTCGCGCGTGGCATCCGGAACCCTGCTGGTCTTGCCGTGCACGAGAACCGTATCGCCGTCGCCGCCGAAGTCGGCGGGCGCGCCGGGCTGTGGCTGCTCGATGCTGGGACGTTCCGCAACGTCGCTCGCGGCGAATACCGAGGCGTCGCCTTCGCTCCGGATGGAGCTCACCTTGCGGCCCCGCTGCGCGACGAGGGCTGGTTCTCCACACGCTGGTCGATACGCATCATCGCTACCCCGGCGCTGTGACCGAAGCCGGTCCATGGCCGGTGACGTGCTCGAATGGCGACTGCGCCTGACGCGCTGCCCAACCTTCACCGACCGAACGCATACACGTCCACGCGCACCAAGATCAGGGTGCGCGCACATCGGCAAAGTCGTGAGCCGACGGTTACGTGCCAGATGCCATGTAGGCGGCGAGGATGTAGTTCGGGTGTCGGTCGAGGTTGTTGCGGGCGCGGTCGTAGCGCATCGTCGTTCGCGGGTCGGCGTGACGGGCGGCGATCTGGACGTCACGAAGGCTAACGCCGGCGTCGAGCATGGTCGTAACGAAGGTATGTCTCAGCATGTGCGGGTGCATCCTCGGCATCCGCACGCCAGCGGTGGCGGCCAGGTGCTTGAGCCGACGGGTCGCGGCGTGGCGGTCCATCCTGGCGCCGAGGCTGCTGCGCAGGATCGGCCCGTCGGTGCGGCCGTCGACGGCGCGCTCGATCGCCCGGGCTACGGCCGGTGGTAGCGGGATTAGGACGACCTTGCCGCCCTTGCCGCGGACGCGGAGGACGCGGTGACCGTGTTCTTCGCCGAGGTCTCTGATGGTGGCGGCGCAGGTTTCGAAGATGCGGAGTCCGAGCAGACCGAGGAGCGCGATCAGGGCGAAGTCGTTCGGGTTGGCCGACAACCGCGCCGCCGTGATCAGGGCTTCGAACTGCAGATGACCAAGCCCAAGGGTTGGCGACTCGGCGGGCACCGTGGGACGGCGGACGTAGTCGGCGGGAGAGTGCGGCAGGATGCCGTCGATGACGCAGGTCCGGTAGAAGCCGACCACAACCGACAGCCGCCGGGACACCGTGGACGGCTGGTACTCACGCACATCCTGTAGCCAGCGCAGGTACCGCTCAATGTCGACCCGGACCGCTGCGAGCGGCTCGAGGTCATGGTCGGTGCACCAGCGCATGAAGACCCGTAGGTCCGATTCGCTGTGCACGCGGGTCTGACCGCGGTAGCGGCCGAGGTACGCGGCGGTCGCCGCGCGCAGTACGAGCTCGTTCGGGGACCCGCCATTGACGGCTGGGACGGTGATGGCAGCCATACATCACCGTGCGTCGCGCGCACCGATGAACGCCAGTGCTCCCGGCGCGGCAGATGAGTGCGCTGCGGTGGCGAAAGTGAACCAGCCCGTTCCCAGTCACAGGCCCGCCGTATCAGATGCCTTGGCACGGTGCCGCCGTCGTGCGAGGATCTGCCGTCACGTTGAACGCAGGTCCGAGAGGGGCTGTCCGGATGGCGCCACGCAAATGGGTGATCGTGCTTGGCTCCGGGGTTCTGCTGTCCGGTCTGCTGTGCTGCGGCGGGCTGATGGTGATTGGCGCCTTGGTCGAACAGGCCGAGAAGGCGGGCCAGGAACTGGAATCGTGGCCGCCGGCGTCAGTGGCCCTGTTCGTGGCGGCGGTCATTGTTCTGGCTGCCGTTGTACCCATCACCATCGTCACGTTCTACCGCGAGCGGCGCGGCATAACCAACGGCTGACACTGGCAGGTGGAACGTCCGCATGTCTGCACGAGCGCACCGGCCCCGCGCGGTCGGCGGCATGTGCGGGCGTCCAATCCCGGGGCTGCGGCAGCCAAGCGAATACCGCCGTGCTGCGGTGGGTCACTCGACGAGGCTCAAGGTCTTGACGAAGTTGCTCGTCGCGGCGGTTCGGGGGTACCCGAGCGGGTTTCGCAGCTGCGACCAGCGATTGAAGACGTCGGTCATGGCGTCGGCGACGGCGTCCTCCGCTTCTTGCAGGGAGGCGCCGATGCGGATCACCGTGCCCGTGGCCCGGCGCTCAGCGTCCCGACAGCGTCAGCGGCGGGCGGACTCAGGCTGCTGCCGCTGCGCGCCCGGGATCGCCGGGGCCGGTCTGGCACCGGCGGCGCCGCGCCGGCGGGAGTCGCCGCGGGTCAAGGTCCTGGCCTGGGCGAGCGGGACGGTCGAGTGCTCGGTGTACTGCTGGTAGTCGTACTGCCCGGGCAGGGCGATGGAGGCGCCCAGCGCATTGATCAGGTTGTCGCTCAGCGCGAGTGGGCCACCCAGCATCGTCGCGTACCACAGGGACGCGGCGTTGCGGGAGAAGTACAGCTTGGTGGCGAGGGTGAGCGAGCCGGGCGTGGACAGCAGCAGCGGGCCGCCGTTCGCGCCGATCATCGCGCCGCCGGTGAGTGCGTCGTACCACGTCGAGGAGGTCGCGACGGCGGCGATGCGGGGCGCGTCGAAGAAGAAGTCGGCGACCGCGATCGCCGTCTCGAACTCGGTCTGCCCGAAGACGGGGGCGTAGTCCAGGGTGTCCGGCCAGCTCGGCAGCTTCCCGCCTTGGTAGGCGCCAGTCAGCGCCCGGACCCCGGGGCCGCCGACGCCGATCATCTTCGTGCCGGACAGGTAGTCGGGGTTGAGCGTGTTCAGGTACGCGGCCGTCGCGGCGGGCATCGTGTCGCCGGCGGTGAGAACGATAACGGTGCCGGGGTTCGCACCGGCCGCGGCGCCGGCGGCGAGCGCGTCGTAGTACTTCAGCGAGGTGGCGACGATGACCGCGGACGGGTTCGGGGTGATCGCCTTGGCGACCGCGACCGCGGTGGCGTACTCGTCCTGGCCCCAGAGCCGCACGACCGTGTAGCCGAGCGCCTTGACCTCCTTCTCCACCTGCGTGGAGAGGGCGACCGTCCCGCCGAGCAGGTACACGGTGCCGGAGTTGCCGAGGATCCGCTGCATCTCGGCCTTGGTCGAGGCGTGTAGGGACCTGGTCGGCGTGATGAGCAGCGGCCCCTGCTTGCTGATCGCGAGGGCCGAGCCACCGAGCGCGTCGAGGTAAGTGTCGTCGCGGGACAGCACGACCGCCTTCGCGGGCGACCGGATGCCGTCCTCGGCATCCTTGTCGGCCCAGTTGTAGCGGGACGTGGCGACCGCGGTCTCCAGTGCGGTCTGGCCCCAGACCCGCTCGACGGTGTCGCGGTTGACCGGCTGCCACGACGGCGAACGGCCGATGGTGATCGTGGTGACGGCCTTGGTCGCCAGGTCGATCCGCTTGATCCACCCCTCGGCGCCCGGCCCGCTGGTGAAGACGATGTGACCGCCGTCGGGCGACCACGCCGGGTCCACGTTCCTGGCGCTGCCGGTGTTGGCCTCGGTGGTCAGCTGCACCTGGTTGGCGCCGTCGGCGTCAGCGATCCAGATCTGGAACGTGTTGGTGTACGCGGATCCGCGCACGAACGCGATCTTCGAGCTGTCCGGCGAGAAGTCCGCGGAGTGGCCCTTCTCGATGATTTTGGTGACCGAGTTGAAATCGTCGATCCGGTAGATGTCGGCGTTGTCCTCGCCCTGCAGCGCGTGGTGCTGGTACACGATCGTGCCGTCGCCCGCCACGGCGGCGTGGGTGTCGAACTTGCCGTCGTCGGGGACGCTCAGCAGCTGGCCGGGGACCGTCGCCGTGCCGCCGGACGGCACGATCGACAGCTTCGAGTAGGCGGTGAAGATCACATACCGGCCGCCGTACGCGTATACGGGGTCGGCACCCGCGGCCCCGTTCGGCAGGATCTTGACGATGTGGTCGCCAGTCGCGCGGGCCGAGCAGAGCCCGTCATAGGCGTGTACGAAGGTGTAGCGGCTGCCGTCCGGCGACCAGTTACCCGGCGACGACACGAGATCGAAGAGACTCCGCTCGTCGCTGCCGTCCGCCTCGACGGTCCAGAGGACCATGCCCCGCAGGAACGCGATCCTTCCCGCCTGCCCGGCGGTCGACGCGCTGGCCGCCCGCGCACCGGCCACGATGCTCGGCGCCGCCACCGCGGCCGTGGCCGCTACGGCGCCGAGCATCGCGGAGCGCCGCGTGAATGCGAGCGACACGATTCCTCCCCAAAGAACCGACCGGATACGCACCCGACCGATGATCATCGCGAAGTGTAGATGCCGGCGGGGGCGGTTCGGAACCACCCGACCGGCGGATGGGGCCGGGCGTCATGTGCGTCTGCGACGCCGCGCCGAGCCCACGCCACCCGCGATTGTCGCCAGCCGTGATCGGGTGCTCACACATCGGCAAAGTCGTGAGCCGCCCCGTGGTCACGTGCCTGAGGCCATGTACGCGGCGAGGATGTAGTTCGGGTGCCGGTCGAGGTTGTTGCGGGCCCGGTCGTAACGCATGGTGGTGCGTGGGTCGGCATGGCGGGCAGCGATCTAGACATCGCGCAGGCTGACGCCAGCGTCGAGCATCGTTGTGACGAACGTGTGGCGCAGCAGTGCGGGTGCATGCGTGGCATCCGGACGCCGGCGGTGGCGGCCAGGTGCTTGAGGCGGCGGGTCGCGGCGTGTCGGTCCATGCGGGTACCGAGGGTGCTGCGCAGGATCGGCCCGTCGGTGCGGCCGTCGACGGCGCGTTCGATGGCCCGGGCAACGGCTGGCGGCAGCGGAATGAGCACGACTCTGCCGCCCTTGCCCCGCACCCGTATGACGCGGTGACCATGTTCTTCGCCGAGATCGCTGATGCTGGCGGCGCAGGTTTCGAAGATGCGGAGTCCGAGGAGGCCGAGCAGCGCGATCAGGGCGAAGTCATTCGGGTTGCCCGACAGCCGTGCCGTGGTGAGCAAGGCTTCGAACTGCGGGTGCCCGAGTCCAAGAGTCGGTGACTCCGCGGGCACCGTGGGCCGGCGGACGTAGTCGGCGGGTGAGTGCGGCAGGATGCCGTCGATGACGCAGGTCCGGTAGAAGCCGACCACGACCGACAGCCGTCGGGACACCGTGGACGGTTGGTACTGGCGTACATCCTGTAGCCAGCGCAGGTACCGTTCGATGTCCACCCGCACCGCGGCGAGCGGATCGAGGTCCTGGTCGGCGCACCAGCGGAGGAAGACCCGCAGGTCCGACTCGCTGTGCAGCCGGGTCTGACCGCGGTAGCGGCCGAGGTACGCGCCGGTCGCCGCACGCAGCACGAGCTCGTTCGACGACCCGCCGCTGACGGTCGGGACGGTGATGGCAGCCATACATCACCGTGCGTCACCCGCAGCGATGAACGCCAGTGTGCTCGCCGCGGCAGATCCGGATTCCTGATCAAGAGGATGTCGTCAGGGTCCTCGCCATGGCGGTGGTCGTCTGCGTCCGGTGGCTTCGTATTCGGCGCACAGCCGTTCGGCGCGCTGCCGCAGATCGGACGTGTCGGTCTCGGCGCGGAAACGTGCCGTCCAGACTTCGGCCTCAAGCCGTAGTGCGGCCGACTCCCACGGCTGTTCCTTCCCCACCAGCTCATGGTCCTCGAGTCCTGCGGCGCGGTTGGCGGCGTTGTCCAATGCTTTCCGTGCGAGCCCGTGCGATCCGATGATGGCGCAGTACAACGGGTCGTCGAGATCGATCGTTGCCGGGTACGGCCGGTCGGCCTCGTCGAGACCCAACGCGGGAAGCAGCGCGTACGGCACCGCGTACATGCCCTCGATCGACTTGCGGCCGTGCACGGCCTGGTCGATGAGCGCCTGCAGCCGCTCGCGCGACGGCGTCAGCCCGCTCGCGCGAGCCCATCGTGTGAGATCGGCGGTGATGGAGTCGGCCGTTCGTACCGCTTCTGGCTCGACATGCTGATACGGACACTCACTTGCGGACCCAGGCAGATGAAATGCGGTACTCCAGCCATCCGGTGTCTGCGCCTGCGCTCTCAGGCAATCGCTGTTGAACACGCGCACCGCGAGCACAGCGGTTGCGGTACCCGCGACGAAGTGCTCACCCGCCTCGCGGAGGCTCACAGGCAGCGGCTCGCGAGTCTCCAGCAGCTGCCACCGATCGCCGACCTCGTACAGGTTCTCGTGCTGGTACCCGAAGCCGCGTACCGCCTCGACGTTCGCCAGCAACGCCGTCGACCGCGCCAGCACAAACGTCCCCCAGAAACCCATCCCAGCACGGTAGTGGAGCCGCGAATCGACGGAAGCTCCGGTGCCCTGCCGGAGCCGACGGTTCATCGCTGAAGGTGAAGCTGTAGGCCGCCACGCGCGCTCATCGGCTTCTTATTTACTGGTGGCACGACCGTAGCCAGGCCAGGCTTGGTCGAGGTGATCGGCAGGGTCGCTCTCTCATCGGCTGCCCAC
>NZ_JBFAPO010000092.1:0-33544 GCF_040676755.1 Dactylosporangium sp. NPDC049525
TCGGGCGTCGACGCGGCGAGGCCGGGGGCGTCGGCGGGCACGAGAAACGCCGTGATGCCATCGGCTCCGGTGTCGGCGGTACGGGCGAAGACGGTTAGGACAGGGATTGTCTGGCTCATGCCCTCAAGATCGAACTGGCGCCCCGGCTGGCAGGTTGAGTTCGGCGATGAGGCCGCCGTCGTGTCTGGGGGTGAGGTGGAGTTCGCCGTGGTGTGCGCGGGTGACGCTGGTGACGATGGCGAGTCCGAGGCCGTGCCCACGGACGGACTCCGTGTTGCTGGTGGTGCGACCGGCGCCTCGCACGAATGGTTCGGTTAGTGAGGCGACGAGTTCGGCGGGGACTCGGGCGCCGGTGTTCTCGATCCGGAATCGGGTGTGCCGGGGTAGCTGCGAGACGGAGACTTGGATCTGGCCGCCGTTGATGTTGTGTCGCGTCGCGTTGCTGACCAGGTTGCGAATCGCCTGGTGTAGGAGCACGCTGTCGCCTCGGGTGGTCGCGTTTTCGTCGAGGTCGGTTTCCACTATGATGCATCGCGATTCGATCTCGGCTCGCCCGTCGCGGAGTGCGTCGCGGGCGACGCTTGCCAGCGTCACGGGTTCATCGGATGGCTCATGGTGGTTGATTTCGGTGAGGTCGAGGAGCGCGTCGACGGTCTGGATGTTGCGCCGGTTGGTCTCCAGCACTCGCCGCGCGACGGCGCGCAGTTCGTCGACGTCGGCGTCCGGGTCGGCGAGGGCGACTTCGAGCATGGTCTGTGTGGCGGCGAGCGGGGTGCGTAGCTCGTGAGAGGCGTTGGCGGCGAACCGGTTGGATGCGGCGAAGGACTGGTCGAGCCGGGTGAGCATGTCGTCGAAGGTGTCGGAGAGATCTTGCAGCTCGTCGTGCGGGCCTTGCAGTCCGACCCGATGGTCGAAGGAACCGTTGCCGGCGCGTTTGGCGGCTCGGTTGAGGGCTTGCAGTGGGCGCAGCATTCTTCCGGCGAGCAGCCAGGCGACCACGGCGCCGACGACGACGAGTGCGACCAGCACGAGCAGCGATACGACGAGAGTGGTGTTAAGGATCTCCTGTGGCGATCTGAGCGAGATCATGAGTGGACGGTCGGTGGGGGCGGCCAGGTCCGAGCCTGGCGTTGTCTGGCTTGTGGTCACGCCCGCCGTGTCCCCTTGGTCGGGGTCCGGCGATGTCGCCAGCGGGGCGCTCTCGCTGGGGTGGCCGCTGGATTCCAGGTAGGTCGGGATGGTTCGCATGAACGTGCTCACGGTGGTGACCATGAGGACGCCGGTGATGGCGAGCACCACGGTGAACGTGAGCGTGAGTCGGGCGCGGAACGTCAGCCGTGGTTTCCAGCGGAGTGGACGTCTCTCACCGACGGGCGGGGCCGGCTCTTGGGCGATGGCGGTCATTGTGGTTCTCCGAATCGGTAGCCGGCGCCTGGCAGTGTGTGGACGAGCCAGGGGTCGCCTAGCCGCTTGCGGAGGTTGGAGATCGTGACGCGGACCGTGTTGGTGAAGGGGTCGGCGTGTTTGTCCCACGCTTTTTCGAGCAGGGTCTCTGCGCTGACGACTCCTCCGCTGGCACGCATCAGCAGGTCGAGTACGGCGAACTCCTTGTTGCTCAGCCGTACGAGGCGGCCGTTGCGGTATACCTCGCGCCGGAAAGGGTCGAGCTTGACGCCTGCGCTTTCGAGCAGCGGTGGGTGGGATGCGCCGGCGCGGCGCTCGAGAGCGCGAAGCCTGGCCACGAGTTCGGGGAACTCGAACGGTTTGGCGAGGTAGTCGTCGGCGCCGCGCTCGAATCCGTCGACTTTGTCCCGGAGGGATCGGGCCGCTGTGAGCATGATGACTCGGCAGGTGGGGCGGTGCTGGGTGATCCAGGAACAGATGTCGTCGCCGTGTACGCCCGGTAGGTCCCGGTCGAGGATCACGATGTCGTAGTCGTTCACGGAGAGGTACTCGATGGCGGCGGTGCCGTCGTAGGCGACGTCGGCGGCGATCGTCTCGCGGCGCAGGCCGGTGCGGATGGCGTCGGCCAGGTAGGTCTCGTCCTCGACGATCAGTGCGCGCATAGCCGTTTCCGTTGGGGTCGGGGGTGTTCGCCGGGTAGTCAACCAGCGCGGGCGTAAAGCGTACCTAAAGGTCTGCGTTAACAGCCTCGTAGCGGGCGGTCCGGTGGACTCGTCCTGCGGTCGACCCGACGTCGGCTGCAGGACCAGTCGAGAGGAACACCAGCATGACCGACACCATTCGCACCCGCGCGCGTCGCCGGGGCGTCGCGGCCGTGTTCGCGGCCGCTGCCCTTGCTGTCACGCTGGCCGCGTGTGGGTCAGGCTCCGCCGACCCGCAGGCATCACAGGGTGATCAAGGGTCGGGTCAGCTCAGCCTGACCGAATGGCAGTTGAAGTTCGCCGCCTGCATGCGCGGTGAGGGCATCGCCATGCCGGATCCGGACGCGCCGGGGCAGATGGCGCTCGGCGGCGGCGTCGACCCCGCCGCGGTGCAGGCGGCCGCCGGTAAGTGCCGGGGCGAGCTCGGCGATCCGCCGGCCATGTCGCAGGAGGAGCAGGCGGCGGCGGATCAGCAGTTCCTCGAGTGGGCTCGCGGTGTCGCCGTCTGCTACCGGGACAACGGCTACGACATGCCTGATCCTGTGGTCGGTGAGGAGCTTCAGTTCCCGTCCGACGTGCCTCAGGAGATCCAGGACCAGTGCGGCGGCGGTAGCGGCTCCGTCACCAGGCGTAACGGGTGAGCGGCCGTGACTGAGCCCATCCCGCCTCGGCGCCTGCGCCGGTGGACCTGGTGGATCGTGGTGGCGGTGCTGTGCGCTGCCACCGTCGCCGCCGGCGGTATCGCCACGGCCGCTGCCTCGCGCGACGGGGTCTCGCAGCAGGAGCGGCCGCAGATCTCCACGGCGCCGATCGAGCACGGCACACTGTCGGGCAGCCGCACTGTATCGGGCGTGCTCGACTACGCCGACACCCACGACCTGCAGTCCAGGCTGGGCGGCACCCTGACCCAGCTTCCCGACGCGGGCCGTCTGATCGGAATGGGCGGCGAGCTGTACCGGGTCGACAACGCCCCGGTCCACCTGTTGCGTGGCGGCGCTCCGGCCTGGCGGGCGTTCGAGCGCGGTATGACGAAGGGGGCTGACATCCTGCAACTGGAGTCGAGTCTGCGCGATCTCGGCTTCTTCGATGCCGTTCCCGACGAGACGTTCAACTGGCGCACCGAAACGGCCATCGACAAGTGGCAGAAGACCACAGGTCAGCGGCAGACCGGCCGCATCGACTTCGGCCGTGTCGTGTTCGCGCCGACCGACCTTCGGATCGGCGAGGTGAAGGCCGTGATCGGCGACAGTGTCAACCCGGGCGCGCCCCTGTATCAGGTGTCGGGCCTGAACAAGCAGATCACCGGCGACGTGAAACTCGCCGATCAGACCTACGCACAGGTAGGAGCGCAGGTGCAGATCAACCTACCGGGACGGGTCACCACGACCGGAACGATCACCGCGGTCGGCCAGCCGGAGGAGCGCGACAACAACGGCCGCCCGTCGAGCGTCATCCCCATCGTGATCACGCTCGATGATCCGGCGGCCGTGGACGCCCTCCAGCGGGCCAACGTCACCGTCGACCTACCGTCCGAGACGCGCGAGAACGTGCTGTCGGTGCCGGTCGACGCGCTGCTCGCGCTGCCCGGCGGCTCGTTCGGCGTCGAACTCGTGAGCGCTGACGGGACCAAGCGGCAGGTGCCCGTCGATGTCGGGCTGTTCGCCGGCGGGCGGGTCGAGGTGTCCGGCGAGGGCATCGAGCCCGGCCTGGACGTGGCGGTGCCGAAACGATGAGCGCGATCATCGAACTTCACGGCGTGGAGCGCGCCTACGGCCAGCCGCCCGTCATGGCCTGCGCCGGGGTAAGCCTACGCATCGACGAGGGAGAACTCGTGGCGATCGTCGGGCCGAGCGGCTCCGGCAAGTCGACGCTTCTCAATCTTATCGGCACGCTCGACCGGCCCAGCGCCGGCGTGGCGCGCATCGCGGGGCTTGATGTGCACACCCTCTCCGACCCGCAGTTGTCGGCGCTTCGGGCCCACCGCATCGGCTTCGTGTTCCAGCAGTTCCATCTCACCGAGGGGATGACCGCGCTGGACAACGTCGCCGACGGCATGCTCTACCTCGGCGTGCCACGCGCCGAGCGGCGCGAGCGAGCCCGCCGGGCACTTGACCGCGTCGGGTTGGCGCACCGGTACCGGCATCCCCCGAACAAGCTCTCCGGTGGCGAGCGCCAGCGGGTGGCGATCGCCCGGGCCGTGGTGTCCGATCCGCCACTCATGCTCGCCGACGAACCGACCGGCAACCTCGACTCAGCATCGGGGGCGTCCATCGTCGCGCTCCTGCGCGAATTGAACGCGCAGGGCACCACCGTGGTCGTCATCACCCACGACCAGAACCTGGCGGCGAGTCTGGACCGGCAGATCGCCATGCGCGACGGCAAGATCGTCGCCGACAGCCGCCAGCCCGCTCGGGAGTCCGCCACCGGGGCGGTGCGACGATGAGCGTCAACGGAACGGCGACAGCACTCACACCTTCGCCCGCGCGAACCCGACTGACCCACGATCGGTCCCGGCTTCGGTTCACCGATGTGTTACGGCTGGGAGCGTCGGGACTGAGGACCCGCCCGACCCGAGCCGTGCTGTCAGCACTGGGAATCGCGATCGGGATCGCCGCGATGATTGCCGTTGTCGGCATCTCCACGTCAAGCAAGGCCCGCCTCAACGACCAGCTCGCGTCGCTGGGCACCAACCTGCTGACGGCCCAGGCGAACACCGGTCTCATGGGCGAGAACACGAAACTGCCCGAGACGACCATCGGCAAAGTCCGCATGATCGACGGGGTCGAGTCGGCCAGCGGCTTCGGCCAACTCAACGGCGTGGGCGTCTACCGCTCGTCGCTGGTCGACCCCGCGGCTACCGGCGGAATCACCGTCTCCGCGGCCGACCTCGACCTGCTCAACGTCACGGCCACTAACGTGGCCGCTGGATCGTGGCTCAACCAGGCCACCGCCCGGTACCCGACGGTCGTCCTGGGGTCGGCAGCCGCGCAGATCCTCGGCGTCGCCACGCCAGGCACCCAGGTCTGGCTCGGCGGCAGCTACTTCACGGTGATCGGGATCCTCGATCCCTCCCCGCTCGCGCCCGAACTGGACACCTCCGCACTCATCGGCATACCCGTGGCCAGAGCCGAGTTCGACTACGACGGCAGCCCAACCACAGTCTACGAACGCTCCACAGAGGACACCATCCAGCAAGTGCGCGAGGTGCTGTCCGGCACCGTCAACCCGCAGGCGCCCGAGGAAGTCAAAGTGTCGCGACCATCGGACGCGCTTGCGGCAAAGTACGCGGCAGACCAGGCATTCACCGGCCTACTCCTTGGCCTCGGCTCGGTCGCGCTGCTCGTCGGCGGCATCGGCGTCGCCAACACAATGATCATCTCAGTGCTCGAGCGGCGCCGAGAAATCGGACTGCGGCGATCGCTCGGCGCGACCCGCGCCCATATCCAACGCCAATTCCTCGCCGAAGCCCTCCTGCTCTCCGCTCTCGGCGGCGTCTTCGGCTGCGCCATCGGTGCAGCCGTCACCGCCGGGTTCGCCGCGCTCAACGCCATCCCGTTCGTGGTGCCGCCCGCCGTGATGGCTGCGGCCGTCGCATCGACGCTCGCGATCGGTGCGGTCGCCGGCATCTACCCGGCCGTGCGCGCCGCGCGCACTCCGCCGACCGCAGCGCTCAGCGCCTGAGCACCATCCACCGCCGCCATGCTGCGCGCGAGCAGCGCAGATAGTTTGGCCCTGTCACGTCTCGCTCCCAGGCGGCGCGCCTGGGAGCGAGACGTGACGGGGGATCGATGTCGGCATCGGTTGGGTGTCTACGCCGGCACCAGGTTCCAGGTGGAGTTGCTGGCGTCGGCCGGCGATTGGGTCTGCCCGCGCAGTTCCACGGGTGAGCTGATGCCGTCGGGGTTGGCCACCGCGGCCGACACGACCGTCGCCCGTGTGACATCTTGGAAGTTGAAGCCTACCGACATGAAGTTCTCGATCACGCTGTGCTGGTAGTCCGGCGCCGTGCCCACGTAGGGCCCCTGAAGTGGTGGCGAGTAGAACTGGTAGGCGGAGCCCCCGGTGAAGGCGCCGGTGTTGGCGTCGATGATCGCGTTTGTTCGTCCGGGGCTGCCGATCAGCCAGAGCTGGCTGGTGGCCCACGGGTCGGAGGGCGCGGCGCAGCTGGGGGCCGTGACCGGGGTGCCCGAGCTCGCGACGCCTGTCGCCATGAGGCACTGCGGGCTGCCGCTGGCGTAGGTGATGATCCGGTAGACCGGGGTGGCCAGGCGCAGTGAGTACTGCGGATCGACCGAGGGGTTGATCACGCCGATGTAGCCGATCCGTTGGAAGGACCAGGTCTGGCCGCTCCCAGTCCAGGGGCTGGCGGTCGACACCGGGTTGCCCGCCTGCCAGTACCACGCCGTGAGGACCTGCGGGTCAGCGCTGGTCGCGGGGCCGCCGGTCATCGCGATCGTGGTTGGCCGCCCCATCGTGCCGTCGACCTCCGGCAACACGGGGCTGGAGGCGTTGTACGCCGGCGTGGCCGGGACCGGGTAGGCACCGAGATGGACGTCGGGGCCGGACACCGGCAGGTCCGCCGACGCCGGCGAAGCCACCGCGAGAACACCGACACCGACAGCGGCGGTAAGGCAGACGGCGGCGGCGAGCGTGCGGATGCGGGAGCCGCGGGCGGGGGAAAGGACAGGTCGTTTCATGGTCGTTTCCTTTCTGGATGGACATGACGGGTCGCCGCCGGGTGGCGCCGCGACCGCTGACCTGGTGACTTGGCCAGTCCGGGCGGCGAGCCACCCGGACTGGTGAGCGTGGGTGGTTGTCAGTTGAAGACGATCGGTGCGGTGTCCGACAGGACCCAGGTCGCTGTCGCCGGCGACGTCTGCCGCTGGATGAAGTACCAAACCGCCGAGCCGTCCGGAGCGATGACGGGCGTCTTGGTGGTGTCGCCGCCGGCCGCCTGGATGGCGGCGACGTTCGCGATGACCGTGGCACCGTCGCCGCCCAGGTAGCCGTAACCGTTGGCGGACACGGCATACGGGCTGTTCTGCAGGGTGCTGCTCAGCCAGGCGGCGTTCGCGTGGCCGACCTGGGTCGGCCGACCGAAGAAGTCGACCATGGGGTAGGTCTTCTGGGTGCTCGCGACGACCCACAGCTGGTTGAGCTGGTTGACCTCGCTGGCATCGCAGCCGTACGAATCGACGAGCGTCCCCGGCCCTGTGCCGCCGCCGTAGCCGTCCAGGCAGGTATGGGTGCCGTCGGCATGATAGTTGATGATCTTATATACGGGCATCTTCTGGAGCAGGTCGGCCGGGCCGGCGCCGGGCAGCGTGGGGATCGCGTACGAGTTCTGGGTGAGCATGGCGATATAGCCGATGAGCTGGAACCGCCAGAGCTGCCCGGAGCTGCCGCTCTCGGTCTCGCTCCTGACGAGCCTGCCCCACTGTGACGAGCCGTCCGGGACGGCCAGCACGTGGGTGAGGGACAGGCCGTCGTTGAGGAACACCTTGGTGGGGTTGCCGAGCGCGCCCGGCGTGGTCGGCAGCGCGTACCCGCCCGGGGTGCCGTTCGGCACCGGGACCGGCGCCGGCGGCACGGCCGGGATCGAATACTGGCCAAGCTGGACCAGCGTGCCGTTGGGCAGCGTCTCGGCCTGCGCAACGCCGGCGGCACCGAGAACGAGCGCGGCGACCGCGGCCAACGCGAAGCCAGCAGCGGCCAGGCGTGCGGAGAGTCTCTTGTGGAGCATGACGATTTTCCTTTCACGAGTCGTGATGTCGGCTGACCCCGTAACCATGAAGGGGCCCAGTCACAAAGAATTCAAAGAACGGTCCAAGCACCGGGCGCGGACGCCCGGCGACGCCGTTGCCTCGCGCGTGTGGACGCCGGGAAGCCGCGGGGCTTCCCGGCGTCCACAGTGGTCACGGCGCGAGGGTGATGATGCGGATGGCGTCCGCAGTGTTGTAGACGTGGAAACTCATCGACACACTGCTCTGGGTGGTCAGGGTCGCGGTGTCGTTGTACTCCAGGCCCTGGTCGGGGCTGGTGGAGTACGTCGTGCCGGCCACACCGAAGCCGGCCGCCGTGGCCTGCAGGTCGGCGGTGCCGGTCGCGATGGCCAGGACCTTGGTGCCGAAGCTGAGCGTTCCGCTGAAGGGGTGGTCGGTGTTGGCGTCGCCGATGGCGTCGGCGTGCACGTAGTAGCTGTTGACCCTGGTGCCGGCCGGGATGGTGACCCCACCCACCGTGACGTCGGCGGTCAGGGTCAGGTTGGTCTGCTCGGCGAAGACGCCGATGGTGGTGTCGCTTTCGGTGGCGCCCGGCTGCACGGAGGCGGGTCGGGCGATCACCTTGGCCTGGCCGCCCGTGGCCGGGTTGACCACGAGCTGCTGGGTCTTGGCAGCGGTGCCGAACTGGTTGGTGGCCGTGACGGTGAACGTATAGACACCGGCCTTGAGCGGTGTGCCGGCCAGGGTCCCGCCGGCCGACAGGGTCAGCCCGGCCGGTGGCGTGCCGCTGGTCATGGTCACGCCAGCCTCCGGCGACGCGGTAATCGGGTAGGCGAAGGAGTACGGGCTACCGACGGTGCCGGTCGGGGCATCCGCGCCGAACACCGGTGCGGTGCCGACCACCAGCGTGACCGGCAGGTCGGCGCTGCCATTCAGATTCGTGGCGGTCAGCGTGAAGCTGTACGTCCCGTTGACCGTCGGCGTGCCGGCCAGAGTGGCGCCGGTCAGGGCCAGTCCAGGCGGCAGGGTCCCGCTGGTCACCGCGACGGTCGGGGTCGGGGTGCCGCCGAGGGTGAAGGCGTAGCTGTAGGCGGTGTTGCGCACCGCAGCCGGCGGCACGCCGCTGATCATCGCGGCCGGCGACGGATTGTTGACCAGGATCGTCGCGTAGGTGCTCGCGTCCTGCGTGGTGCCGTTGCTGGCCTTGACCGTGAACCCGAACAGGCCGACCTTGGACGGAGTGCCGGTGATCTTGCCGGTGGCGTCGATGGACAGCCCGTCAGGCAGCGCGCCCGACTTGATCGTCACGGTCGGCGCCGGGTCGCCGGTGGTGGCGAACTGGAGCGCGTACGGCTGGCCGATCGTGCCGGCCGGCAGGGATCCCGACGGCGGGAGCATGATCGTTGGGCCCAGCTTGATCCTGACCGTCTGGGTCAGCGTCGCCGGGGCGCCGTAGCCGTTGTCGGCCTGCAGCGTGAACGTGTAGACACCGGACTTGGTCGGCACGCCGCTGAGCTGCTGGTTGTTCTTGATGGTGACACCGTCGGGAAGCTCGCCCGAGGACACCGTCAGCGTCGGACTGCCGGTCATGGTCGGCACCCACTGGTACCCGTAACTGACCTCACCACCCGGCGCGGTGCCGGACAGGGTGGCCGGCTGCTGCACCCGCACCGTCACGTCCTCCACAGCCGGGATGCCGTTGGTACTGACCCGGAACGTGTAGGTGCCGACCGTGGTCGGCGTGCCCGACAGCGTCCCGTTCGCAGCGAGCGTCAGCCCCGGCGGCAGGCTACCGCTGACCATCGTCACCACGGCGTCCAGAACGCCAGTGACCGGGATCGTGAAGAAGTACGGCTGCCCCACCGCCGCGTTCGGCGCGGACACCATCGGCGGCGTCGACGACGCCTGCTCCAGGTACAGGGTTGCCGGGCTCGTCGTCACCGACCCGGCCGAGTTCGTGAACAACGCCCGGTACCGGCTGTAACTGTCCGCCGTACCAACCGCAGCGGTGGTGTACGTGGTGGCGGTCGCCCCGGGGATATCGGTGAAGGTGTCACTGCCTGGATTGGCCCGCTGCCACCGCACGGTCGGAGTCGGGTCACCGCTGGCGGCAGCGGTGAACGACGCCGACTGCCCCGCCTCGCGGTGCGTGTTCGCGGGCTGTTGCGTCACCTTCGGCGCGGTGGCGGTCACCGTGACGGTGGCCGGCCCGGAGGTGGCCGTGCCGACGGAGTTGGTGAACACGGCCCGGTAACGGGCGCCGCTGTCGACCGTGGTCAGGCCGCCGGTGGTGTACGTCGTGGTGGTGGCGCCGGGGACGTCCGTAAACGTGTTGCTGCCGGGGTCGGCCCGTTGCCATCGTACGGTCGGGGTCGGATCACCGCTGGCGGCCGCGGTGAACGACGCGGTGTGGCCGGAGGTAACGGTGGCCGCCGCCGGCTGCCGGGTCACCATCGGTCCGGTGGCAGTAACCGTGACCGTGGCCGGCGCCGAGGTGGCCGTGCCGGCTGAATTGGTGAACACGGCGCGGTAGCGGGCGCCGCTGTCAGCCGTGGTCAGGGTAGTGGTGGTGTAGGTCGTGGCGGTGGCGCCGGCGATATCGGTGAACGTGTCGCCGCCCGGGTTGGCACGCTGCCACTGCACGGTGGGCGAGGGCCCGCCGCTGGCGGTCGCGGTGAACGTTGCGGTGTGGCCGGAGGCGACGGTGGCCGCCGCCGGCTGTTGGGTCACGGCCGGCGTCGGTGATTGGTGCAGCGTCATGGCGAAAAGGCCTCCGGCTGCCACGGAACTGACCTGGTATCCGGCCTCGGTCGGCATGTGCAGGTCCGGCGAGGCGTTGGGTCCCCACGTGACCAGGCTTCCGTCGGACTTGAGAGCGATCGCGAAGTCGTGGCCGAGCGCCAGGTCGACAACGCCGGAGGATGCCGCGGGCGGGGTCGGGCCGAAGCCGAAGCCCCACGTCACGATCGATCCGTCGTCCTTGATTGCCGCGACCGTGAGGTCAGTGGCTGCGATTTTGACGACGCCGGACTTGACGGCATCCGGGACCTGGGTCGGGTTACCGGGGTCCCAGGTCACGACCGAGCCGGTGTCGGTCAGCACGACCTTGTTGTAGTACCCGCCGGCGACGCTGACCACGTGGCCCTGCAAAGCGGCTGGCATACCGTTCCCGCTGGGCGACAAGTCGACGACGGTATGGTCGGACTTCAAGGCCAGGCCGCCGCCGCCGTAACCGGTGGATGCTGCGATCTGGATGGCGCCGGTCACGGTCGGCAAGGGGTTGGTATCGCCCCAGCCCACGACCGAGCCGTCGGACTTCAACGCGAGCACCGTGGCGCCCTCGGCATCGATGGCGATCACGCCGGACTGGGCCGCGGCCGGGATGTTCAACTGGCCCTTTGAGTTGTCGCCCCAGCCGATGACCGAGCCGTCGGTCTTCAGGGCATAGCCGGAGTTGGATCCTGCCGCGATCGCCATGACGTCGGACCTGGCGGCGGCCGGCACGTCGAGTTGCCCCTGGGAGTTGTCACCGAAGGCAGTGACCATGCCAGGTGTCGTCGCGGCGCCGGCGGGCTGTGCCGTGAGGGCCAGCGCGCCGCCGATCAGGGCTGTGACGGCGGCGGTCACGGTGAGGCGGGTCAGGCGCGGACGGCGGTGGCGGGGCACCGCTGAATGGCCTGCGCTGGCAGTGTGGTGGGTCATGTCGGATCCTTCCAAGGCATGCGCGATGTGTTCGCGCCGGAGGCCCTGACGGTGCTGGAGAGCGCACAAGAAACTGTCCAAGCGGAATCACAGCCCGCTTGGATCGCTGGATCGGTCGGAGGTGCGCAGTGCGGCGTACCAGGTGGCGTCCACGACCGTGCTGGCCACGTCGGCGCCGTCCCGACTCAGCTCGGCCGGGAGCGCCTCAGTGTCAGCGCCGGTGCAGAACGCGAGGATCACCGAGCTGCCCGGGCTCAGCGCGGGAATCGATACCGGCACGAGCCGTGCCCCGCCCGACGACGGACCCGCGGTCAGTTCGCCCCACACGCCCTCCGGCAACGCGGCGAGGCGTGGCACGTTCTGCAAGGGCCGCAACCGAGGCCGGGCCACCTCCGCGGGCCATCGCAGCACGACGCCGTCCAACACCTCGACGACCCCATCCACCCAAAGTCCGGCGAGCCTCTCCTCGCAGGAGCGCGGATCCGCGACCGGCAACCGTACGGTCACGCACAAGACGGTCCCCGATGTCCGCCAGGACGAGCCGCGCCATCGCGTATCAGCCATGACCTGCTCCTTCCCGTCCGTACGCTGAACTCAGCAGTCTCGTCCGGGCCGGTCAAAAAACTCTCCAAGTCCGCGCCCGGGCCGCCGGACGGACACCGCTACCCTGTTCAAGCGCAGCTACCAGCGGTAACGTGCCGGGTATGTTTCCGTCGCCGCGTCCGGCGGCTGACGATGACGCCCCGCTCCGTCTCCGGGATCTGGGGTCGCTCCGCATCGACGTCGACGGGGTTGAGACCACCGCCGGCGGAGCTAAGCCGGCGCGGATCCTGTCCACACTGTTGATCAACGCCAACCGGCGGGTCTCCTCGGACGGGCTCCTGCAAGCCGTCTGGGGTGAGCAGGCAACGGCGTCGGCCGCACACACCCTGAACTCGCACGTCTGGCGGCTGCGCCAGGTGATGGAGCCGCACCGCGCGCCGCGGCAGCCCCCGACGTACCTCGTCAACGACACTGGGGGCTACCGGCTGATCGTCAACCCGGACAACGTCGACTCGCTGCGGTTCACCCAGCTCGCCGAGCAGGGCGACGACCTACTTCTCTCCGGCGACCCGGCCCGCGCGCTGGACCGCTACGGCCGGGCGCTGCAGCTGTGGCGCGGGCAGCCCTTCGAGGCCGTCGCCGACGAGGAGTGGGCGGCCGCACCGATCGCCCGCCTGACCGAGCTGTACGCGCACGTCAACGAACAGCGGGTGGAGGCGCTGCTGCGGATCGGGGAGCGGGATCGGGCGATCGTCGCCCTGGAGGAACTGACCGCCCGGCTGCCGTACCGGGAGCGGCTATGGAGCCAGCTCATGCTCGCCCTGTACCAGTCCGGCCGGATCGAGGAAGCGGTGGGCGCCTACCGGCGGGCACGCGAGCTCCTGCTCGACGACATGGGCCTCGATCCCGGCCCGGAGCTGCAGCGGCTGCACCAGCGCATCCTCGAGCAGGACCCGACGCTCGCGCCCGCGCCAGCGGCGGCACCTGCCCGCCCGCCGAGCCGGGCGCCGCAGCTGCACCTGCCGGTCCGGCTGTCGGCGCTGATCGGCCGCGAGGCCGAGCTGGAGCGGCTCACCCGGCTGGTGCAGCGCTACCCACTGGTCACCCTGGTCGGCGCCGCGGGATGCGGGAAGACCCGGCTGGCCATCGAGGTCGCCCGCACGGCCGCGACCGGATCACCGGACGGGGTGTGGTTCGTCGACCTCGCCGCCGTAGAGGACCCGGACGCGGTGGTCGACGCCGTCGTGTCCACAATCGGGATCGAGGCCCGCCCAGTGGGCGGTGCCGCTGCCGCAGTGCGAAGCTACGTCCGCGACCGGCAGGTACTGATGGTGTTGGACAACTGCGAGCACGTCCTGCCAGCCGTCCGGCGCCTGCTCGAGGAGCTGCTCACCGAGGACGCCCAGTGTCGCATGCTCGCGACGAGTCGCGAACCGGTCGGCATCGACGGCGAGGTGCTGTGGAGCCTCGCGCCGCTGACCGTGCGGGCCGCCGCCGACGGGCCGTCGCCGGCCGCGCAGCTGTTCCGGTCCAAGGCCGAGAGCCTCGACCCGACATTCGAGCTGACCGCGGCGACGGCCGGCGACGTCGATGCGATCTGCGTGGCGGTGGACGGTATCCCGCTCGCGATCGAGCTCGCCGCCGGACGGATCCGCAGCGCCAGCCCCGCCGAGATCCGCCGCGAAGTCACCGCCGACCTGGCGGCGCTGGCCCGCGTCGGCCATCAACCGGTCGAGCACCACCAGACCGTCGACCTGTCCATCGAATGGAGCACGCGGCTGCTGCCGGAACAGGAACGCACCCTGCACACGCGCCTGTCCGTGCTGCCCGGCGTCTTCACCGTCGAAGCGGCCCGTGCGGTCGCCGGATTCGACCCGGTGCCGCCTGGGGAGGTGCCCACCCTGCTCGCGCAGCTCGCACACCGGTCCCTGACCGCGGTCGTTCCCGCCGACCGACCCGGCAGGCCGACCCGCTTCCGCCAGCTGGCCACCGTGCGGGCCCATGCCGCCCGGATGCTCGCCACCACCGGAGACGAAGACCTGGCGCTCGAACGCCGCACCGCCTGGCTGCGCGAACTGACCGACCGGCGGCCCGGCGTCCGCACCGAGGACACCGACGGCTGGTACGCCCGCGTCGAGGACAACCACGACACCGTCGCCGCGGTCCTGCACCGCACCCTCGTCGACGAGCCCGAGCCGGCTGGCACGCACCTGACGGCGCGGCTGGCGCAGTACTGGTTCTACTGGGGCCGGATGACCGAGGGCACCCGCTTCATGGACGCCGCCCTGACCGCCTCCGACGCCGATCCGGCCGACCTCGCACTGACCCGGCTCGCACAGGCCTACGCGCTCGCTCTGCGCGACCGGGCCGACCTGGCCGCCCCGCTCATCCACGAGGCCCTGCGCAGCGCAGCCGCCGTTGACACGGACGAGTTGGTCAACGGCCTCGTCGGCGCCGCCTGGTGCGCCTGGGTACGCGACAGCACCAGCCTGGACTTCATCGACGCCGAGGTCCGCGCCCGAGCCGGCAACGACCCGGCCACCACACTCTACGCCGACCTGCTCGATGCCAAGACCGCGCTGCGTGCCGACGGCCCGGCCGCCGTCGGGGCCCGCGCCGCCGAGCTGCTGCACCGATCGCTTCACCAGGGCAACCTGCAGGCCGCCTGGCTCTGCGCCTGGCTCGGCGTGCTCTGCGCGCTGCTCGTGGGCGACCCCGCCACCGGTCGCGACCTGCTGCGCCGCATCGACGACTACCACAGGCGCCTGGGCGGCACACTCACCGCCAACCTCGTCGAATTCGAGGCTAACTTCGCAGTACTGGCCGGTGGGCTGCTCGAGGCGGCACGGCTGTTCGGACGGGCGCGCCAGCTCGCCTTCCGCGCCGGTACTCCCTGGCCCATCTCGCCCGCCACCGAACCCATGCTGACCCAACTCCGGGCGGCACTACCCCCCGGCGAGTACGAACAGGCCTGGCGGGAGGGCGAGGCAACAACCTGACACACGCGTTCCTCAAACCCACGCTGGACGTTGCCGTGACCATGATCGTGGTTCGCTCACGATCTGGCTGCCCGGCAAGAAGTGATCTATCGAGTTCCTCGACGTCTGGTACAGCCGGCCGGCTCGTCAACCAGCCCCGGCTCACCGCGTTGCTCGCCGCCGTCCAGAACCCATCGCGCGCGTTCGGCACGGTGGCGAGCCGCATCTCGTATGCAAGTGAGCTCTCTCTCGGACAGGCCGTCTTTGGTGCGGCGTTGCACGTACTCGCGGGTGCGGGAGTCCCAGCGCAGACGGCAGAGCACGACGCGGTAAGGGCGGCGTTTGCCTGCCGGTCGCCGCCACGGTTGAGTCGGTGCCGGGTGGTCTTGCCGGACGAGGCTGGGACTGGGGCGACGCCGCAGAGCATGGCGAACCCGGCTTCGCTGGTGAGCCGGGTGTGGTTGTCCCCGGCGGTGACTAGGAGTTGGCCGGCGACATCGACGCCGACACCGTTCGCAGCGAACAGTGCGGGGTCGATCGCCGCGACCAGGAGTTCGAGGATCTCGTCCAGTTCGGCGATCTCGGCTGTCAGCTGCCGGTGGCGGCGGACGAGGGACCGCAGGGCAATCGCGGCGGCGGTGGCCGGTGCTGGGTGTCGGCCGGGTCGGGTTGCAGGGCCGCGCAGATGATGATCAGCTGCTTGACGGTCAGGCCGCGCAGTTGGGCACGCAGTTCGTCGGGGGCTGTGACGATCAGGGTCTTGATCTGGCGCTGTGTGTCGGCGCGTTGTTCGACGGCGCTGCCGCGGGCGATGCGCAGGTTGCGGAGGGCTTCGGCCCTCCCGTCGCGGTGTTTGGAGGTGCCGTTGCGGGCGCCGGTCAGGGCGGCCTTGGCTGCGGCGATGGCGTCGATCGGGTCGGACTTGCCTTGGAACCGGCGGGTCTTGCGGTTGAGTCGGTCGACCTCGATCACCTCGATGCGTTCGCGGCGCAAGTCGGCGGGCCAGGCCGGTGCCATAGGCACCGGTGCATTCGACACCGACCCGGCCCAGCCGGCCGAACCCGCGCATATGCGGCCGCTGTGGCGGGGAACTGCTCGGTGCCCAGCATCCGGCCGACCAGGTGATCACCGCAGCGGTGTGCGTGCCCAGGTGTGTGTCGACGCCACCGGCGGTGTCGAATACGGTGGTGCCAGGTGTAATGGGGGCGTCGTCGTCCTGTTGCTCGTGATGGTGGGCAGGGCGGCACACACCAGCCGGGCAACGCGGATAAAGGCAGAGATGGGGTCTCTAGCCAGGCTCCTATGAAGTCACAACGCCACGTCCACTGCGTACAGGAGCACCTCCCGACGGAGGCCGACAGATCCCGTTGAGGACCCGAAGTCAGTCAGTCGGTGGGTCAGACCCAGGCGGGAGGTGCTCACACACATCATCTCTGTCGGTCGGCGTGCGGCCCTCGTTCTTCGCCGGTCGGCCTGAGGGGCGAGTGTCACCTTGTCGGTGTGTCGTCGATGCTGATCGGCAGGGTGGCGAGCAGTGTCGTTCCGGCGCCTGTTGGGCTTGAGAGCTGCAGGTTCCCGCCGAGGGCTTCGACGCGGTCGACGAGGCCCACGAGCCCCGAGCCGCGGGCTGGGTCAGCGCCTCCGACGCCGTCGTCGCGGATGGAAAGGACGAGAACCTCATCCGCCCCGTGGTCGTCGACGGTGATGTCAATGTCCACGTCGACGGTGGAGGCGTGGGCATGTTTGGCCGCGTTCGTGAGCGCTTCGGACACGAGATAGTAGGCGGCCACCTCGATGGGGGCGGGCAGCTGGCGTTGCGGGCATCGGCTGATCGTGGCTGCAACCGCGCTGCGGCGGGCGAGCGCCTTGAGCGCGGCCGTGAGGCCACCCTGCGAGAGGACTGCCGGATGCAGACCTCGTGAGATCTCTTGCAGTTCGTTGGACACGGTGGCCAGGCCTTCGACCGTCTGACGGAGCCGCGCCTTGACCGTGGCGGGGTCGCTCGACACCAGCATTTCGGCCTCGCGAAGTTCGAGACCGAGCGAGACCAGCCGCTGCTGGACGCCGTCGTGCAGGTTACGTTCGATGCGGCGGCGGGTCTCGTCGGCGGCCAGGACGATCCGGGCCCGCGATGCGTTGAGCTCTGCCCGGTTCTCAGCGTTTGCAACCGTCGTTGCGACGAGTTCGGCAAACTGGGCCAGCCGCTGCTTGGTGTCGGGCGCGGGAGGCTCAGGCCGTGCCCAGAGCACGACGAGGACGCCCCACACTCGACCTTCCACCATGATCGGTGTGGCGACGGAAGCATGGAGCCCTTCGGCTCTCGCCAGCTCGGCGAGAGGGCCGTTACGGTCGTCGTAGGTGTCGATGCTGCCCGGGCGGGCGGTACGCAGCAGCAGCTCCGTGACGCCGCCTTCGATGGGAAAGTGCCGCCCTAGCGGGACTTCGATACCGGGTTGGCTGTACCCGGCGATGACGCTGACCGTGCCGGGCGCCTCGTGGCGCATCAGCCTTGTGGCATCCGCTGCCAGCAGCGACGCAGTCTCGGCAGCGACCGCGGCGAAGACATCGGTCGGCGACGCGCCGCCGGCGACGAGCACCGCCACCCGCCGCAGGCTCGCCTGCTCCGTTGCAAGCTCACGCAGGGAACTGGCCATGGCTGCGCGCTCGCTGGCCGTCTGCAGCAGGATCTCCAACCGGGGCACCACCCACTCGTGCAGCCGGCGCAGGACCGACGTCGGCAGATCGGCGGGGAGGAGCAGGGTGCCGGTCTGTGCGCCGTACCGCAGCGGGAGCGCCACCCGCCGCTCCCCCGCTGGGACGCTGTCGAGGTCGATCACCGCGAACGGCAGCTGCAGCACTCGCGCCAGCCGGCGCGAGGCCTCACGCAGTACCGAAAGCGGATCATGCGCGGCGAGCATGAGGCGGGCCACACCCGCGAACAGCTCGGCCTCCCGGCGGCGTTGGACCAACGCGACGGCTCGGACGCGGGCCAACTCCGCCAACAAACTCACCAGGATCGCCACCACAACGAACGCCGCGAGATCCACCCACTCCCGCGTCTTGCCGAAGTCAAGGTCGCGAACGGGCATGACATAGCGGATGTTGTAAGCAGCGGCGCTGACAACCGACATCGCCAGCGCCAGCCGCAGGCCCCAAACCATTGCGATCACCAGCACGCCGACAAGGAACACCATCACCAGGGCGTCCCGCGACGCTACATGGCCGAGCAGATCAACCAGCACTATTTCGACAACGACCAGCAGCGCGCCGACCGCGATCCCCAGCGCCAGCGGCGGCGTCGGCCGTACCAGCCGGGTCGCGAGGCGTTCCAGCATCACCCGAACCCTCACTCCTCACGCTCGAACTGCGTCACCAACGCCGGCCCTGACCACGCTCACGACAGTTCGCTGCACACCACGGGAGCGGAGGGCGGCGTCACCCAGAACGGGCGGCGCTGCGTTCACCGCTCGATCGCCCGTACCGGGCCGTCGTGTCTACCTCCGTCACCACCATGCCGGCCCAACCGGTCACGGGATGGTGTTCAATCGGCTCGATCAGGGAGACCAGAGCCGCCGACCGGCATACCGATCGGGCTCAAGCCACCCACCGCCTCGGGCCGCCAGACGGCGACACCACCACACCGGCGGGCAGCACCGCCGGTCCACCGGGGCCCGGGCCGCGGCCACACGCTGTGTCGATTGCCATATAGGCCGCGGCATCACCGAGGACGGCCACGTCCGCGCCGACGACGTGCTGACACGGTGGCGACGATCGAGTGCCACGCCACGTCACCGGCCAGCTGACGCCGCAGACGCCGCCCGCGGGCCTCGACACCTCGATATTACAAGATGACTGGTCCTGCTTTTCAAGCTTCGGGTTTCTCCTGTTCTGCTTGGGTGCGGGCACGATGGACGGTTTTGCCGACGTCGTGGCGGGGTGCGCGGTGTCGATTTGGCTGCCGGGTGGGCGCCCGAGGCCGGGCCGGGTGGGTTTTGGTGCCCGTGCGTGCAGGGTGGCTGGCCTTCGTTCGGAGGTTGCGAAATCCGCGGCGGACGCGGGCGGGGCTGAGCCGGGCGGGTCGGGTGGGATCTGCGGGTCGTTCCCAGGGGCGGCGCAGGTCGCTGGTGAGGCCGCGGGCCAGCCGGAGTTGGGTGTGCGCGGCGAGGACGAGCCAGGTCCAGGTGTCCGCGGCGTTCGGGTCCGCAGGCGGGGCCGGTCCAGCCGAGGGTTTGCTTGAGCAGCCGGAAGGTTTGCTTCGAGGTCGAAGCGGCGCAGGTGAGGGGTGGCTCCGCGTGTCCAGGGCCCTCTCGGCAGGGCGGCGGGGCGTGTCAAATGATCTGTGTGTGGGGCGTGGCCTGACCTGACGGCAGGATGTGCCTGTTCGTCCAGGAAGGAACTCACATGACGATCACGGAATCTGGTGCGGGTGCTGCGGGCGCGGAGCTCGATGCGCCGGTGTCGGACCCGGTGGTGGCGCCTGATGTGGTGGCTGCGGGTCGTGTCGCGGGGATGCTCTCGCCGGAAGTGATCGATGCGTTGCTGGCGGATGCGGGCCGGCAGGGTCTGGCGGTTGACGGGCCGGGCGGGTTGATTCAGCAGATGATCGGCGCGGTCCTGGAACGGGCCCTCGAGGCGGAGATGGCCGAGCATCTGGGTTATGACCGTGGCGGCGCGCCGGTGGGTGGCGCGGGCGGGAACCACCGCAACGGTCACGGGTCCAAGACGGTGCTGACCACGGCCGGGCCGGTCCAGATCACGGTGCCGCGGGACCGGACCGGGGCGTTCGAGCCGAAGATCGTGCCGAAGCGCCGGCGTCGGCTGGGACAGGTCGACGAGGCGATCCTGAGCCTGTACGCGCGTGGCATGACCACCCGCGACATCCGCGACCATCTGGAGGAGGTCTACGGCGCTGAGGTATCGCACGAGACGGTCGCGAACGTCACCGACGTCGTGGCTGACGAGGTCCGGACCTGGCAGCACCGGCCGGTCGACGACGTCTATCCGATCCTGCATGTCGACGCGATCCGGATCAAGGTCCGCGACAACGGCACGGTCGTCAACAAGGCCGCCCACCTCGTCGTCGGCGTCGACGTCGACGGGTTCAAGCAGGTCCTCGGCGTGTGGATCCAGGAGACCGAGGGCGCGAAGTTCTGGCTGCGGGTCCTGACCGACCTGCGGCAACGAGGCCTGCGCGACGTCCTGATCGTCTGCTGCGACGGGCTGACCGGCCTGCCCGACGCGATCGGCGCGGCCTGGCCCGACGCGGTGGTGCAGACCTGCGTGGTGCATCTGCTGCGCAACAGCATGCGCTACGTGTCCTACGGCGACCGCAAACTCATCGCCAAGGCCCTGCGACCGATCTACACCGCGGTCAACGCCGACATGGCCGAGGCCGCCCTGACCGAGTTCCAGCGTGTCCACGGCCGGCAGTACCCGGGCATCGTCGATGCGTGGCAACGGGCCTGGAACGAGTTCACCCCGTTCCTTGCCTTCGACGCCGACATCCGGAAGATCATCTACACGACGAACATGATCGAGTCGATCAACTACCAACTCCGGAAGATCACCAAAACCCGCGGACACTTCCCGACCGACGACGCCGCGATCAAACTGCTCTACCTCGGCATCCGCAACATCAGCCGGCAACGCGGCGGCGAAGCAGGCACCGGCACCTGGGGCTGGAAGAAGGCCCTCAACGCCCTCGCCATCCACTTCCCCGGCCGCCTACCCCTCTAACAACCACCCACTCAACCAACAAACCGCTACGCCACCACACACAGAAAACTTGACAAGCCCCAGCGGCGCTTGACATGCCGCGAAGAACGCCCTTTTCCTGTGCCGCTTCGACGGGCATGCATTCTCGTCCGGTCCGGGAAACCGCGGACTTCAGGATCTGGTTCGCCCGCCGCAGCTCACGAACCTCACGCTCCAACTCCGCGATCCTGGCCGCCTCCACCGACGTCACGCCCGGCCCAGCTCCTGCCCCAGCGCTCGCAGCGGTCTCGGCCTGCTTCACCCACGTCCGCAACGCCTCCGGATGCACCCCGAGCTGGTCCGCGATCCGCCGGATCGCCCCCACACTCGACGCCGGATCCCGACGAGCCTCGACCGCCAGACGCGTCGCCCGCTCACGGATGTCGTCCGAGTACTTCCTCGGTGCCGCCATGACAGTGAATCCTCCGGCTGTTCGATGTCTCCATCAAACCCGGGGCGAGACAAACCGCCCTCACCGCGCAGATCCGCCTCACCGACCTCCCCGACACACCGACGGCGGGCCGGTTGTTCGGCCTCGCCACACTGCTCGCACCGGCCCGCCGGGAACACACCCGACGCCACCACCCCCACGAGCGATGCCGCCGAACCGGCTGCCCGGTCCGCCCCGACACGCACGACACCAGCACGCCCAGTGGCGGGGACCCGCTCGTCCTGCGGTTCATCACCGCGTGCCTGAACAGACTCGACCCGTACGAAGCCCCACCCCCACCAGACGCTGGCCGACATCGCCGCCTGGTACACCACCGTCGCCGAACCCGGCCCCGGAGCCCTGCGCCGAACACGGTCCACCCAGCGGCGACCCTCGCCGCTGGCGTGGGCCGGATACGTCCACCACACTGCCCTGCACCAGCGCGGCGCCGACGTCGAGCAGGTCCACGCCGCGAACGACACCTACACGCTGGCGCTGCAACGCTATGCGTGGCCAGCGCACACCCCCGCCGCCTGGCGCGACGCCGTCCACCTCGCCGACCAACTCGGCCACCGTGACGCCGCCGCCCTGTGCCGGCTGCGCCTCGCCACCACCCTGCACACCAACGGACGCTGCGCCGCCGGCATCCACGAAGCGGACACCGCCGCCCAGGACTGGCTGACCCGACACCCCGAGACCAGCCCGACCAGCAGCACCCTGCTGCTGCACGCGACGTTCATGCGCATCGGCTGCCACCGCCACACCGAAACCCACCGATACCCACTCATGCGCCACCTGTACGCCGCGCACACCCCCACCACAGCACTCCAACTCATCGACCAAGCCGCCAGCACAGCCACCGAGCACAGCCAGACGTACCACCCACACCCATGCCACCACGAAACATGCCACCTCAACACCGCACCGACATCACCACGGCCGCAGGCCCAGCCATGACCCACCACCAGACACCGGCCGGCAGACAGCGATGACCACCAGCCACGCAGGCACACCACAACGACCGGTCGACCTGGACCGGCTCGGCGTCGACACCAGCCGACCGCACCCAGCCCGCCGCTACGACTACCTCCTCGGCGGCAAAGACCACTTCGCCGCCGACCGCGCCTCCGCCGACGAACTCGCCCGCACATTCCCACACATCCGCGCCGCCGCCCGAGAAAACCGCAAGTTCCTGATCCGCGCCGTACGGTGCCTGGCACGAGCCGGCATCCGCCAATTCCTCGACATCGGCACCGGATACCCCACCGTACCCAATGTGCACGAGGCCGCCCGCGCCATCGCCCCCGACAGCAGAGTGCTGTACGTGGACAACGACCCGGTCGTCGTCGCCCACGCCCGCGTCCTACTGACCAGCCCCCAGCCAGACACCGTCGGCTACCTACAGGCAGAACTCCGCGACCCGACAACGATCCTGGACAGCCCCCAGGCACACGCCACCCTCAACCTCCGCCAGCCGATCGGACTGCTCCTGGTCGCGGTCCTGCACTTCCTCGACGACACCGACCACCCCTACCAAGCGGTCAACACCCTCATCGAACGACTACCACCCGGCAGCTTCCTCGCCCTATCCCACGTCACCTTCGACCCGCTGCCCGACAACACCACCCGCAACCTCACCGCCCTCGCCCAACCAGCCGCCGGGCACGGAACATTCCGCGCCCGCACCCGCGAGGAGATCGCACAGTTCCTCAGCGGGCTCGACCTGATCGAACCCGGCCTCGTGTCGGTCGTCGACTGGCACCCGGACGAGGACCCGAAACCCGAGGCACCCGCCGAACACGCCGCGTTCGACGTCGCGGTGGCAAGACTGCCATGAAGCCTGAACCACGAACGCGGGCGCCTCCGCTGACGCGGTCGGCGGCCGAGATGTGACCTCACGGCCGCGATGTGCATGCAGCGACCGAACCACCTACCAGAATCGGAGTCGGGTGTCCGATCATCGCCCGGTTCCACCTGTCCCAGGACGCCGAACCGCTGTTCACCGAGGCGATGCGGGTGCTGTGCCTGAAGTCGGCGGTGTACGAGCTGACCGGCGAGGATGAGGAGGCGGCCGAGCTGGTCGTGTCCGCCCCGGTGGACGAGATGGTGCACGCCGTGCTCACTCAGTACACGCTGTGCCAGGCCATGACGCGGCGGCTCGGGATCCGGTTCGTGCACATGACCGACCGGGAACGGTTCGGGTGGCGGCGCGGCGACTACACATCGCAGTGCTACGAAGCGGCAGGGTGGGGCGAGCCGCCAGCCCGGTACTGGATCGACGCCGACGAGACCCGCCACCGGTTGCGGGTGCTCAACGACCGGTACACGTCCATCGGCATCTTCGACGACGGTTGCCGGCACGAGATCGACTTCGACCGCGACCGCGACCGCGACCGCGACCGCGACCAGGAGCCGGCGCCGGCGCCGGCTTCCGGTCAGCTGACCTCGACCGGTCGGTGATCAAACAGGCCTCGGTCGATCTGGCCCGGGGTTGGCTGATCGTCGTTGCCTGCGTGGGGTCAGGCGCGGCGCGTCAGCTCCACGGACAGCACACGGCGCATCGCGGCGACGACGTCTCGTGCGGTGAACCGGGCCGCTGCGGTGGCCTCCGCTCGTGCCAGCGCGGAGGCCATCCCCTCCGGTGGGCACGCCCGCAGCGTGGCGACGAACCACCCCTCCAGATCTACGACGTCGGCGGGCAGTTCCAGATGGATCGGCAGCGGCGCGGGCGTGGGCGGCGCAACCTCGGGCAGCGGCGCGCGGGCACTGGCGTAGGCGGCCGGCGCCACGCCCACCCGGTACGGATGGACACACGTCGCGGCCAGCGTGTGCACGTTGACCCGATACCCGACGTGCGGGTCGTACCGCGACTGCGGGCCAGGCCGGTCGGTCACGTCGAACTCGCCGACGCCCAGAAGCTGAGCCGGGCACACAGCGCACAACGACTCCTCCCGCCACCCCGGCAGCCGATCACCGCGCCGCACAGCAACCCCACCCAACTCGTGATGAAGTACCAGTTTTCGTAGGCCAGCGTAGCGCCGGCCCACACCGGATCGAAGGGACCAAACGAATGCCCGTTCCCACGTCCGTACTCGCCCGGCCGCGCCACCCGATCGTGGACAACGCCCTGCAGTTGGCCCGCCAGTGGTGCGCGGACACGTCATCGACCACGCCCCAGCACTCGCCCACGCCGTAAAGGTCGCGGCGGTCCTCGCCCGGCACCTGCCCGACCCGCCGCCGCAACTCCTCGCGGCGGCGCAGCTGCACGACGCCCCCGAATACGCCCCCACCGGCATCGACCTCGACACGCTGCTGACCACCCGGCTCGGCCCGGCCGTCACCACGGTGGTCCGCGGCATGCAACACGAACACGAAGCCCTCGCCGCAAGCGCCACCACCGACCAGTCCACAGCCGACCGGTGGACGCTGCACGCCAGCACCGCCGACAAGATCGTCAGTTTCCGGTCGATCCTCGGCCGCGCCGAACGCGCCACCGACGCCGCCAACTACTGGGCCACCCGCACGGCATTCCTACACCGCGTCGACCACTTCCGCGCCTTCCACACCACCGCGTCAGCACACCTACCCGAGCGGATGAGCACCAACCTCGCCCGGCTCGTCACCGCAGCCGAACACGCGGCAGCAACCTTCACCAGCAACGCTCCACCACCGTCGACACCCGGAGCGCACACGACAGTAAAAGTGACACGTTGCTGCCCGCAGACCCCCGCGTTTGTCAGGTGCGCTGGACCAAGGCAAATCCTCTTCTGACGTCTCGTCTCAGCCAATCCAAGGCAGTGAATTGGAGGCGCGCAGCTCAACAGCCGTCAACCGGCCTGCTGGGCTGCGAACAGCTGTCTCACTTGATCTGAGGCAGCGCAGGTCATCGATCACCGTCGGCGCCTCAGGTCGGCTGGGGATGCTTCAACGGGCTTGCACACCGGCGACACGGCGGTCCGGACCGAGGGCGCCGAGAGACCCATGAGGCAGGAGCCGTGGCCTCGGTCAGGCACCTGGAACCCCATCGGCGAAACGTCGCATTGACGGCCATCAACCCGAGTGGCAGGGTGACGTTCTGTGATTGACCTGCAGTTACACGAGGAACGGGGTGTTCATGAAGCCTAGTCACGTTGTCCCGGCTGGTGCCGTGGCCGCTGCGCTGGTGTTGGCCGGCGCGCCGGCCGCATCCGCCGCCGAGGCCGAGCCGTCGGTGAGGGTCATCGCCAGCGGGCTGGACAATCCGCGCGGCATCGCGATTGGCAACCACGGATGGCTGTACGTCGCCGAGGCCGGCCGGGGCGGAGCGGGTCCCTGCATCGACAACGGCCTCGAGGGCGAGCGGCAGTGCCTCGGCGCCAGCGCCGCGCTGACCGCCATCCCGCCACGGCTCGACCGGGGTGCCAAGCCTCACCGGGTAGTCACCGGCCTGCCGTCGCTCGCCGCCGAGGACGGCAGCTCGGCGATCGGCCTGCACGACATTTCGCCTGACGGGCCGGGGCTGGTCGCCACGATCGGCGGCGCCTACGACCTGGGCACCCGCACGCTCCTCGGCCCTGGCGCACGGTTGATGGGCCACGTTGTGAGCCTGCATCCGGGTGTACGTGGCGGCGCGGTCAAGCCGATCGCGGACCTCAACGCGTACGAGGAGGCCAAGAACCCCGACCAGGGCGACCCGGGCAGTTTGATCGGCTCCAACCCGTACGGCATTCTGGCCACGCCGTTTGGCGCGTTCGCCACGGACCCGGGTGCCAACGACCTGCTCATGGTCACCAAGTCCGGCAAGATCTCCACGGCGGCGGTCTTCCATGCCCGGATGGTTCCGTCGCCTTCCCCGCCCCCGTCGGCGGAGATCCCGATGCAGGCGGTGCCGATGACCGTGACGCGGGGTCCGGACGGCGCGCTCTACGTGGGTGAGCTGACCGGCTTCCCCTTCGTGAAGGGCGCCGCGCGGGTGTGGCGGATCGCGCCGGACCAGGCACCCCAGGTGTACGCGACCGGCTTCACCAACATCATCGACATCGCGTTCGACCGGCGGGGGCGCCTGCTGGTGCTCCAGATCTCCAAGGAGGGACTGGGCGCCGGCGACCCTAACGGCGCGTTGATCCGGGTGGACGTCGAGCGTGGGGCAGAACGAACCGAGCTGGCGGAGGGGAAGCTGACGTCCCCCGGCGGCGTTGCTGTCGGTGCGGACGGCGCCATCTACGTCACGAACAAGTCGATCTTCGCGGGCGGCGGTGAGGTGCTGCGCATCTACGCCTGAGCTGCGGCTTCGACCCGGTCATGGCGTCTCGCTTCGACAGGCGCCCTGGCTGGGCCGCGGCCGTTGAAGTCGACCGCCGCGTGGCCGAGCTGCCATCGGTAGCTGGTGACGGGTACGAACGCAGCGTACCTGTGGAGCAGACGCCCGATCCGAATGCTTCCTTCACGCGGCGCGTAGATTCCTAGCGTCGCTGTCAATTCGGTGCGTCATCGGAGCGGGCGCCGACGCGAGCGTGCACGCCCACCCGGTGCAGGAGGGGGTGCCGGGGTCGCCGCGTTCAGCGGCCCGCTACATCGCCTCTGCCTCAGCAAGGCGACGAAGAGTCTCGGCAGTCTTGGTGCCGAGTTCCCGAAGGATGTCGTGACGCGCCGCCTGTCCCCGATGCCAAGCTGCGCGAAGTGCTGGTCCCCAGCGAACGGCAGCTACGAGCAACGCGATCGCGCCTGCCGCAGCCACGCCTCTGCCGACGGGAGTCCGTACCATCCTGGCGACTCCCTTGACCGCTGCCGCTGCGCCGTGGCCGCCGAGCACCAGTGCGGCGGCGGCGCCGTGCAGATGTCCGGCGCCGACGCCGATAGCTCGTGCCGTGTCGTAGAAGTCCTTCCACTGCTCGTCGGCCAGCCCGCTGGCGAGGACGTCGGGGTCCTCGGCGATCAGGACCGTGGCAGCGATGAGGCCGGCGAGTTGGGAGCGTGCCAACGTCGTCTGGGTCACGTAGAGCAAGTCTCCGCGACTGGTCGGTGTGGGGCAGACCGGTGCAGTCGACGAACCGGATCAGCGGGACGTACGTTCCCCAGGCAACGGTTGGACGGCCGGCGACCTGATCGCATTCGGCACGTCGGGCATGCCCAGCGGGTCGCGGGGAACCGGGGCGGGAGAACTCCCGGCATCGATGGCGTCACGGTCAGCGAGGTCGAGGAACGTATCGGTGTCCCGGGGTTTCTGCACGATCTGCGAGTGTCGTTGAAGGACGGCACGTTCCGGCCGCTGCCGGTGCGGGAACGGATGATCCCGAAGCCGGGTGGGTCGGGCAAGGTCCGCAAGCTGGGATTCCCACGATCGCGGACCGGGTCGTGCAGGCGGCGTTGAAACTGGTGCTGGAGCCTGTGTTCGAGGCCGACTTCGAGCCGGTCTCCTACGGGTTCCGGCCCCTGCGGCGATCGCACGACGCGATCGCAGAGATCCACCTGCTGAGCACCAACGGGTATCGGTGGGTCCTGGACGCGGACATCCAGGCGTGTTTCGACGAGATCGATCACGTCGCGCTGATGGACGAAGTCCGTGCTCGGATCAGCGACAAACGCGTCCTGCTGCTGGTGAAGGCGTTTCTGAAAGCCGGGGTTCTGACCGAGCTCGGTGCCTTTCAGGACACCATCACCGGCACGCCGCAGGGCGGCATCCTGTCCCCGCTCCTGGCGAACGTCGCCTTGTCGGTGCTGGACAAGCATCTGCAGGCGCCGTGGAAGCCGGGCGGGGCGATGTCGACCGGCAAGCGACGCCACACCCGCCACGTCAAGGGTCTGCCGACCTGGAGGATCGTCCGCTACGCGGACGACTTTCTCGTGCTGGTCAACGGCACACGGCAGGACACCGAAGCGTTGCGTGACCAGATCGCGGCGGTGCTCACGCCACTGGGTCTGCGGTTGTCGGCCGCGAAGACTCAGGTCGTGCACCTCAGCGAAGGGGTTGATTTTCTCGGGTTCCACATCCGGTGGCGCCGCAAACGAGGAACGGTCAAGTGGTACGTCTACACCTTCGTCGGCAAGCGGCCGTTGCGGTCGGTGAAGGCGAAGGTGCGTGCCCTGACCCGCAAGACGTCACAGCAGAACCTGGGATTCGTGCTGCACCGACTCAACTCGGTGCTGCGCGGGTGGGCGTTCTACTTCCGGCACGCGGTCGCCAAGGACACCTTCCACGCGTTGGACAACTTCACCTGGTGGCGGCTGGTGCACATGCTGCGCACCCGGCACCGGTGGAGCTGGAAGGAGTTCCGGCGTTGGCACACCACACCCGATGGGCACTGGCTGCCCATCGCGGCCGGAGAGATCAAGCTCGCACGCATCAGCGCGATCCCGGTAACCCGGTACCGCTACTGCGGCAGCAAGATCCCCACCCCCTGGGCCACTGGAACAGCCTGACGGCACAGACCGTGGAGAGCCCGGTGCGTTGAGAGACGCACGCCGGGTTCGGCGAGCGGCCTGGGAAAACGGACCAGCGGCAACGCCGGCGCCGCGTCCCAGGCCGACTCAACCAGGAACTCGGGTTCGGCTCCGGGATGACCTGCTGGCGGCGCCTCGAGGAATGGAACGCCGCCGGAGTGTGGCAACGGCTGCACGAGCTGCTCCTCGCCGAACTGCATGCCGCGGGCAAGCTCGACTGGTCCCGGGCGGTCATCGACTCCTCCCACGTACGAGCCGCGCGACGCGGCCCAAAAGCGGTCCGAGCCCGGTCGACCGCGCCCGAGCGGGCTCGAAGCACCACGTCCTGACCGAGGGCGCCGGCATCCCCCTCGCCGCATCACTGACCGGCGGCAACCGCAACGACATCACCGAACTGCTCCCACTGCTCGACAAGATCCCACCAGTGCGGGGCCGCCGCGGTCGCCCGCGACAACGCCCCGACGAACTGTTCGCCGACCGTGCCTACGACCACGACACGTACCGCAAAGCCGTACGCGCCAAAGGCATCCGACCGCGCATCGCCCGCCGCGGCCAACCCCACGGCTCCGGCCTGGGCGTGTACCGGGTCGACCCGGCAGGGCAACGCCACAGTGTTCACGATCACCGGCGGGTCGCGCTCGTGGGTGGGATGGCACCGAGTGCGCCGGTGCTGCTTGTCGTCGACGCCTTGCACGAGGGCGACTCAGTGGGTGCGGTAGCCACACTAGGCCGACGGAGGTGATGGAATGTCATCAGAGGCGTCCTGCGTGGCCGTGTGCCTCGGGGAGTTGGATGGTGGTGGTGAGTGCGCCCCGTTCCGGGCCGGAACCGACGACGTTGATGCAGATGCGGTCACCGTTGGTGACTTGGTGGTGGCGGATGTCGTCGTGGAGGAGCAGGAGCGTGGAGGCGGATACCGTGTTGCCGATGTCTGCGGCGTTGCTGGGCACTTTGTCCAGCGGCAGGCCGGCGGTGTGGACGAAATCGTGGACGAGCTCGGGTCCGGCTTGGTGGGTGTAGATGCGGCGTACCTGGGTGGGGTAGTGGGGGTCGGCGGCGCTGAGGGTGTGGTGGTTGAGCATCATGGCGCGGGGGTAGTAGTGGCGGATTTCGGGTGGGTTGAGGGCGTACCGGCCGGTGCGCTGCCCGGCGGGATGGTTGGTGGGATGGTCGGTGGGGATGGTGTCGAGGTAGTGGACCAGTGGGTCGGTCAGGCCGGGCTCGTCTCCGAACGCGGTGGTGTCGCGTGAGTAGAAGACGATTCCGCCGCAGGTGTCGCTGCGGCTGATCAGGATGGCGGCGGCCGCGTCGGAGAACGTGGCCGGTGCGGCCCAGGTGATGAGCGGCGCGTCCACGCTGGTGCGGTAGACGGGCAGCAGTTGCCCGTTGCTATCGAACATGGACACGCTGGGGATGAAATAGGTGACGATCAGTACGTGCCGGTACGTGCTGCGGGCCGCGTGGGCGGCGGCGCGGGCGATGCCGGCGCAGCCGGTGCCCATCTGGATGGGCGGGACGGTGTCGGGCAGTCCGATCCGGCGGGCGATAGTGAACGCGTCCTGGTCGAGCTTGTTCTGGTAGGAGCTGCCGGTTGCGACGATCAACGCGTCGAGGTCCGCGGGGCTCAGGCGTGCGGACTCCAGGGCGGCGTTGGCGGTGTGGACGATCGGGTCGAGGTTTGCGAACAGGTCGGGGTCGAAACTTTTCGCGTGCACACCCAGGATGTGTTCCAGGTCTTGGCCGTGCAGGTGGTGTTGTGGCCATTTGCGGTTGGGCAGGCGGGCGAGTTCGGCCCAGTCGTCGATGGGAATGACCTTGCCGAGTTGGGTGGCCACGCCGGTGATGGCGTAGGGAAAGGGCAACGGGCTGTCGGTCATGGCAGATCCGATGTCGGTTTATGAGGCGGGCGTGGGAGGTTGGTTTGCGCGGGGTAGCCCGGACGGTAGTCGTACGGCGCCGTCGAGCCGGAGGGTGGCTCCGTTGAGCATCGGATTGTCGACGATGTGCTCGACGAGCAGGGCGAAATGCTCGGGATCTCCGAACGTGCGTGGGTAGGCCAGCTCGCCGCGCAGACTCTGCCGGACGTTGTCCGGTAGGGCGTGCAGCATCGGCGTGTCGAAGAGCGCGGGGGCGATGGTGACCACGCGGATGCCATAGCCGGCAAGGTCCCGGGCCAGGGGCAGGGTCATCCCGACGACGCCGGCTTTTGCGGCGGCGTAGCCGACCTGGCCGCGCTGTCCCTCGAACGCGGCGGCCGAGGCGGTCAGGACGAGCACGCCGCGTTCGCCGTCGACGGGCGAGTTGGTCGCCATCCGGGCCGCGGCCAGACGGACGAGGTTGAACGCGCCGACCAGATTGACGGTGACCAGCTCGGTGAACTCCGGCAGCGGCAGCGGGCCGCTCCGGCCGAGGGTCTTGCCGGGGCGGTGGATCCCGGCACAGTTGACCACGACGCGGAGCGTCCCGGCCGCTTCGACGCGGTCGAGGGCAGTGCTGACGTCGGCAGGTGAGGCGACGTCACCGGCGATGAACGACGCGCCGGTGCCCAACCCAGCGGCCGCGCGGCGACCGGCGTCCTCACCGCGCCCCAGCACGACAATCGTCAGGCCTCGCTTGAGCAGATGGCGGGCGGCGCTGAGGCCCAGGCCGGAGCTCCCGCCCGCGATCAGGGCTACCGGCGTGGCCGGACTCGGACTCATGGTCGCTCATCCTCCCGGGGCAGTGGCGGTCAACGCTGTGACGGTCAGAACTGTTCGACGACCGCCCGAACGTCGGGCCAGACGAGGGCGGCCGACCCCCAGGCCAGGCCGGCGCCGAACGAGGTCAGCACGACCCGCTGCCCGGCGCGCAGGGTGCCGGCGGCGGCTGCCTGCGCCATCAACAGCGGTATCGAGGCTGCCGCGGTGTTGCCGACCTGGCCGATGTTGGACAGCACCCTTGCACCGTCCAGGCCTAGGCTCGCGCCGACCGCAGTGAGGATCCGCTGGTTAGCCTGGTGCGCGACGACCGCATCGACGTCGGGCACCGTCCAGCCGACCTGGGCCAGGACATGACCCACCGACCGGCACATGCCGTCGACGGCCAGGGTGAACACGCGGCGGCCGTCCATCTGCAAGTACGGCGCAGACCGGCCCGAGTAGCCACCGGCCTGTTTGCGGTCCCGGGAACCTCCGCCTGGGACGTGCAGCAGATCCGCGTTCGTCCCGTCACTGCCCAGGTCGAAGGCGGCCAGCGCGCCGGCCTGATCGGGATGGCCGGCGGACAGCACGACCGCGCCCGCGCCGTCCCCGAAGATCACCGCGCTGAGCCGATCCGAGGGATCGACCATCGTGGTGAACACGTCCGAGGCGATCAGCAGGACACTGTCGACGAGCCTGCAGGACAGCAATGATGTCGCGGCGGCCAGGCCGTAGACGAAACCGCTGCATCCGGAGGCGATGTCAAAGGCCGCGATCGGTCCGAGCCCCAATCGGGAGGCAACCTCGGGTGCCCCAGCCGGGCACAACCGGTCCGCCGACGTGGTCACGAGCAACACTGCGTCGACGGTGTGCGCGGCCGCCGCAGACAGGGCGCACCGGCCGGCCCGCACTGCCAGATCGACCGTCGCCTCCCCGTCGGCGACGTGGCGGCAGGAAACCCCGATCCGGGACCGGATCCACTCGTCGCTGGTGTCCAGTGTCTCGCACAACTCGGCGTTCGTCACCACCCGAGGCGGCAGGTAGCCGCCCAGCCCGGCCAATACCGCGGCCCGCGCGTCCCGATCGCCGACCCGTCGAATTTCCGTCGTGCCGTTCATTTCCCGAACTCCTGCCGCCTCGTCTCAAGTGTCCGGCGGGGTACGAAAGCCGCATCGGGCGGCATTCGTCAACGGTCAACGGACGCCAGGCCAGAATCGCGTTCTATTCCACATGGCGATCTCGAAAGACAGATCGTGTCAAGGGGATCTGAACAGCCGGACGGCATCCGATGACACCACAGGTTATGCAGGGGTGAGCATAGCCCTCGTCTGAGATCAGGACAAGGAAGAATTGCTGATCACTAATGAGTCGACAGGATCTGGCACGAACCGTTCCGCGCCGTGGGACGAGGTCCGTTGACACCAGGGATGCCCGGACGTACAGTTCTCAGGCTTCGAAGCAATCGCCTCAATGTGATCACTATCGTTGATTAGATGTCAATTCCGGGTGCGGCGACGCCGGATGTCAGCTGCGTCCCCCATTTGCGCATTCACGCCATTTTACGCCCCGCATTCTCTGTGGTGAGAAGGATGCCCGTCATGGTCGATTCCAGAGCCCGGGTGGACCGGACATTACCCAACCAGGACGCGCGTGACCTGCTCGCGCTGGCGCGAGATATCGCCGATCGTGAGATCGGACCCCAAGCCGCCGAGCAGGAGGAGGCAGGACAGTTCCCGCGGGAAATATTCGCGTTGCTGTCCAAGACCGGCCTGCTCACGCTGCCGTTCCCGGCACGGTACGGTGGCGGCGGACAGCCGTTCGAGGTGTACCTCCAGGTTTTGGAGGAGTTCGCTGCGGCCCGGCTGACCGTCGGGCTCGGGGTCAGCGTGCACACCCTCGCCTGCCATCCGCTCGCCACGTTCGGCGGCGACGAGCAACGCGCCCGCTACCTGCCCGAGATGCTCGGTGCGGGACAGCTCGGCGCCTACTGCCTGTCCGAGCCCTCCGCCGGCTCGGACCCGGCCTCGCTGACCACCCGCGCACAGCGCGACGGCGACACGTGGATCATCGACGGTGCGAAGGCCTGGGTCACCCACGGCGGCGTCGCCGACTTCTACACCGTCTTCGCCCGTACCGCCGACACCGGAGCCGATGGCATCACGGCGTTTCTCGTGCCCGCCGACGCCCCCGGCCTCGCCGCGTCGACGCCCGA
>NZ_JBFAPO010000093.1:0-32727 GCF_040676755.1 Dactylosporangium sp. NPDC049525
ACCGGGGGGGGGGGCCGCCCCCCCCCCCCGGGGGGGGGCCCCACACCGGCCACCGCGGCCCCGGGGCCGCGGGCCGGCGGGCTGGGTCCCCCCCCCGCCGGTCCCCCCCCCGCCCCCCCCGGCCGCCGCCCTGCGGGCCGCCGCGGCCCGCCACCGTGGCCCGGACCAGGCCGGCCCATTCGGACCAGGACCGCGGTGGGGTGACGTTGCCGCCCCACCAGAACACGGTCTGGTCGCCGGAGGCGAGGCCGGACGGCATGAAGCCCAGCTCCACGAAGGGCCGGATGCCGAGTTCGAGGTACGCGTCGATCACCTGGTCGACGTACGTGAACGCGTGCCGGACCTGCCGCGAGCCCTGGTACTCGTAGGGCTGGTGGATGCCGACCCCGTCGCTGAGCAGCCCATGGCCGCGGATGTGCCGGAACCCGATCTCCCGCTGCAGCAGTGCGAGGGAGTCCTGGTAGTCGCGGCGCAACGCCAGTTCGAATCGGCCGGTGCCGACGCAGTGACGCCAGGCGTCACTGAGCCGGCCGGAGGGCTGTTCGGCAACGATGATGGTCAAGGCAGGTCAGCCGTTGCTCTTCTTGAAGCGTTCGTACGCCTTGTTGACCAGGTCGATGTACTGGGTCATGTTCTTGCCCTTGAGCTCGGCGACGTAAGCGTCCCAGTCGCTGAACGGCCGCTGGCCCAGGATGAACTTGAGCGACTGCTGCGTGACGTGGTCCTTGAGCGCGGTCTCCCACAGCGTTGCCTGTTCCCGCTCGTCGGCGTTGAGGGGGTGCGCCGGCGGCAGCGGCAGCGTCTTGCGGGCGTTCATCACCTCCTGGAACTTCAGCTCCTCGGCGGGGAACTGCGAGTTGAGCATCTTCGTGCTGCCGCCGTAGGCGAACACGCCGTTGAAGAAGCCGTACTCGACCTGGAGGTTCTTGGTGCCCGACGGGTTGAGGCCGCCCCAGTTGACGTCGGCGGCGAGCTTGATGCCGCTGTCGAGGTTGCCGGTGTAGGTGGTGCCTTCGATGCCCCACTTGGCGAACATCTTGCCGGCGTCGGAGTAGAACAGCCAGTCGATGAACTGCATCAGGGCGACGAAGTTCTTGCTGTCGCGGGCCTTCGTCGAGATCATGACGCCGCCCTCGAGCCGGCTGGTGGCCTGCTTGACGTTGCCCAGCGGGCCGGTCAGCCGCGGGATCTTCACCACCGTGGCGCCCGAGATCTTCGCGATGTCCTTGCGGCACTCGTTGACCAGCGTCTGGGCGTTGCAGCTCATGACGAACGACTTGCCGGACGCGAACTTCTGCCGCGCGGCGTCGTCCTGCTGGGTGAAGGTCTCCGGATCGAGGAGCTTCTCGGTGATGAGCGTGTTGAGGTACTGCAGCATCTGCTTGAACTTGTCCTGCGCACCGGTGAACGCGAACTTGCCCGTGCCCGCGTCCCAGGTCGCGTTCTGGTAGTCCCAGCCGGCCAGGGTGCCGTACGCCGAGCTGAGGTGCCCCAGCAGGCAGCCGCCGGGGGTCGGGTTGTTCCACCGGTCGGACATCGGGTAGATGTCGGGGTGGGCGCTCTTCATCGCCCGCAGCACGTTCGTCAGCTCGTCCCACGTCTGCGGCGCCTGGAGATTGAGCTGCTGCAGGACATCGGTGCGCACGACCAGGGAGTAGTCCAGCCAGACGTCCTCATGCACGCCGGGCAGCAGGTAGAACTTGCCGTCCGCCTGCCGGAACGCGTCGAGGTCGTTCTTCAAGTTCCACTTGGCGATCTGGTCCTTCAAGTTCGGCATCAGGTCGAGGTAGTCGCTGACCGGCAGGATCGCCCCGCCGGCGATGTACGCCTCCTCGTCCGGGTGGTACGTCTTCGGGATGATCAGTGGCGCCTCACCGCCGCTGATCATGACGCTGCGCTTCTGGTTGTAGTCGCTGCCCGGCACGACGACCGGCTCGAGCTTGACGTTGGTCCGTTTGGTGAGCTCGTTCCAGAACAGCCAGTCGGCCTTGTACGGGTAGCTCGCGTTGCTCAGCAGCATGATGGGGAAGCTCAGCGCCGTGGTGGCCTTGAACTGGTCGCCGACGCCGTACTTGTCCATGGCGCCGTCCTTGTTCGCGGACAGGTCGTCGGCCTTGTCCTCGTCGCCACCGCAGGCGGCGAGCGCCATCGCGGCCGCGGCGGCACCGACGCCGGCCAGCAGCTGGCGCCTGGAGAGCTGATACATGGGACTCCCTTTCGATGGGACGTCTTCGATGCAAGGGGTGTGGGGTGTCGTTGCCGAGGTTGGTGGGGTCAGCCCTTGACGGCGCCGAGCATCACGCCGCGGACGAAGTAGCGCTGGATGAAGGGGTAGACGAGCACGATCGGCAGCACGGTGAGCACGATCGTCACCGCCTGGATGTTGGCCCCGATCTGCAGCGCCGTGTCGCTGGCCGCGCTCTGGTCGGCCCCGCCGGTGGCGCCGGCGATCAGGTTGCGCAGGTACACCGTGACCGGGAACAGCTCCGCGCGGTCCAGGTAGAGGAAGGCGGGGAACCAGGAGTTCCAGAAGGAGACCGCGTAGAACAGGATCATCGTGGCGATCATGGCCTTGGACAGCGGCAGCACGATCTTCAGCAGGACGCCGTACGTGCTCAGGCCGTCGACGGAGGCGGCCTCTTCCAGCTCGATGGGCAGGCTCTCGAAGAACGCCTTCATCACCAGCAGGTTGAACACGTTGATGGCGTTGGGCAGCACGATGGCCCAGATGCTGTTGCGCAGCCCCAGCCCGCTGACCAGGACGTAGTTGGGGATGAGGCCGCCGGTGAAGAACATCGTGAAGACCGCGATCCCGACGAGCGCGCCGCGTCCCCGCAGGTCCTTCTTGGACAGCACGTAGGCGTAGCAGACGGTCAGGACCATCGAGACGGCGGTGGCGACCACGGTGTACAGCACGGTGTTGCGGTAGTTGGTCCAGAACATCGAGTCGCTCAGCACGACCTTGTAGGTCGTGAGGTTGAACCCGCGGGGCAGCAGGCCCACCTGACCGGAGCGGATCTCGTGCTCACCGCTGAACGACCGGGCCACGATGTTGACGAACGGGACCAGCGTCAGCACGACGACACCGGTGAGGATGACGCCGTTGACGGCCTGGAACACCCGTTCCCCGCGCGAGCGCCGCTGCCTCACCACAGGCTCGTCCCCACCGTGCGACGGGAGATGAAGTTGGCCGACAGCACCAGCGTCAGGCCGATCAGGGACTCGAACAGCCCGATCGCCGCGGCGTAGCTGAAGCTGCCGCTGACCACGCCGACGCGGTACAGGTAGGTGGAGATGACGTCGCCGGTCGGGTACGTCAGCGGGTTGTACAGCAGCAGGACCTTCTCGAACCCGACCGCCATGAACGTGCCGACGTTGAGGATCAGCAGGGTCATCATCGTCGGCCGGATGCCGGGCAGCGTCACGTGCCAGGTCTGGCGCCACCGGCTCGCGCCGTCGATGCGGGCCGCCTCGTACAGGTTGTCGTCGATGGTGGTGAGCGCGGCGAGGTACAGGATCGTGCCCCAGCCGACGGTCTGCCAGACCTCGGAGGACACGTAGATCGTGCGGAACCAGCCGGGCTCCTGCATGAACGGCACCGTGTCCCGGCCGATCGCCTTGAGCCCCTGGTTGACCACCCCGTCCAGGGACAGCACCTGGAAGACGATCGCGGCCACCACCACGATGGACAGGAAGTGCGGCAGGTAGGAGATCGACTGCACGAACCGTTTGAGGAACCGGGTCCGGACCTCGTTGAGCAGCAACGCCAGCACGATCGGCAGCGGGAAGCAGAACAACAGCGTCAGCGACCCGATCTTCAGCGTGTTGCCGAACACCTGCCAGAACGTGGGGTCGCTGATGAACAGCCGCACGTACCGCAGGCCGACCCACGTCTCGCCGAAGATGCTGCCGCCGGGCCGGAACCGCCGGAAGGCGATCACGTTGCCCGCCATCGGCAGGTACCGGAAGATCACGAAGAACAGCAGCGGCACGACCGCCAGCGAGTACAGCTGCCAGTCCCGGCGCAGCGCCTGCCGCCAGGTCCGCCGGCGGGGCACCAGGCGGGCCACGGTCGGCGGGTCCGGTGTGGAGCCCGTGCCGACCGGCACCTGGTGGGTCACGTCAACCATGCCACCCCCTCAACGGAATCCAGGAGAGCGCCGCCCGCCGCGGCGAGCAGGTGGAAATATTTCAGAAAGATGTCGGAACGTGTGCCGAAATTTAAGTCCCTGAACCTGGCGTGTCAAGGCATCGGGCGCCGGCGATGTCGATCTCAGCCGCAAGTACCCTGGTGGGACCCGAGGAACTCGGCCGCGATGATGCCCACCTGCGGTCCGTTCCCGGAACGTTTCAGGCGCGCGTGCCAAGATCTCGATGTCTGAGGCCGCGCCGTGGTCCTGCGGTTCGCCGAGGGAGCGGCGCGCGGCCGGCGCGGCCCGAAGGCCACCACCACGCCGGTCGTGCCCACGAGCGTGCCCTCCGTGAAAACGTTGCCTTGAAATTGCCGAAAGCTTCTGCGATCGTCCCCGGACAGACCTGCGAGCCACGCCGCCGACCCCGTGAGGACGCATGCCGCTCTTCGACCTGCCGCTGGACCAGCTCGAGCGATACGCGCCCGAGGTGCGGGAGCCAGCCGACTTCGACGCGTTCTGGACCTCGACGCTCGGCTCGGCCGGGGCCGCCCCGCTGGTCGTCGACGTCCGGCCGGAGCGGACCGGTCTACGGCTCGTCGACACGTGGGACGTCACCTTCGCCGGTTTCGCCGGCGACCCGATCCGGGCCTGGTTCACCCGCCCCGCCGGGGTGCGCACCCCGCTGCCGGCCGTCGTGGAGTTCCTCGGCTACGGCCGCGGCCGGGGCCAGCCGCACGAGCGCCTGACCTGGGCGGCCGCCGGCTACGCGCACCTGCTCATGGACACCCGCGGGCAGGGCGACCAGTACGGCACCGGCGGCGACACCGCCGACCCGCACGGCGGCGCCGGCGGTCAGTGGCCCGCGACCCGGGGCATCCTGTCGCCGGCGGACTACTACTACCGGCGGCTCATCACCGACGGGGTGCGCGCCGTCCACGCGGTCCGGGAGTTGCCAGGTGTTGACCCGGCCCGTGTCGTGGCCACCGGCAATAGCCAGGGCGGCGGGATCGCCATCGCGGTGGCCGGCCTCGTGCCCGATCTCGCCGCGCTGCTGACGACCGCCCCGTTCCTGTGCCACGTCCAGCGGGCCATCGAGCTCACCGACGCCGCGCCCTACGGCGAGATCGTGAACTATCTGGCCGTCCACCGCGACGCCGAGGACGCGGTGCGCCGGACACTGTCCTACGTGGACGGTGTCGCGTTCGCCCGTCGGGCGGTGGCACCCGCGCACTTTGGGGTGGGCCTGCGCGACACGGTGTGCCCGCCAAGCACCGCGTTCGCCGCCTACAACCAGTACGGCGCGGCCAACGGCCGGGCGGCCCGCCCGCACTGCACGATGCACGCCTACCCGTTCAACCACCACGACGGCGGCGACGCGGTCCACGTCGGGCGTCAGCTGCGGTGGCTCAACACGCTGCTGGAGACCACACCGTAGGTGCCGACGGCAGGACGATCCAGCCGGTGACGCCGTCAGTCGCCACCGGCTGGATCTGCTCCTACCTGCCGGTCAGGCAGTCCGGCAGGAGACGGTCGGCCAGGTCCGGTTGCCGTTGTGCTTGATGGTCACGCCCCAGGTGTTGCCGCTGCCGTTGGGCGTCGCCGTCATCACCGCCCCGGCGGAGCTCCACGTCGCGTTGATGTTCCACGTCGACAGGACCCGGGCCGGGCCCGCCATCGTCATGGTCACCACCCAGTTGCTGGAACCGGTGACCGTGACGCTCAGGTTGTACCGGTCGCTCCATGACTGGCCGGCGGACAACGTCGCCGTGCAGCTACCACCCGGCGGCGGGGACGACGGCGGGTTCGAGCTGGGCGGGTTGGAGGACGGCGGGTTCGAGCTGGGGCCGCCGCTGGAGGGCGGCGTGGACGGGTCGCCGCTGAGGTTGGGGGTGTCCCAGTCCCGCCACGAGGCGAGGTTGCCGGCGGCTTTGGACGAGATCCGGATCGCGCCGGGGTCGTTGCCCGTCCGCAGCAGGAACTTCCTGATGTTCTGCTGGAGCGGGGCGGTCCATTCAGGACGGTTGGCGCAGTGGTTGCCGTTCTGGATGTCCGACCAGTACGTGATGTTGTCCCCGGCGCCGAGCGCCTTGTAGACCTCGGCGCCGCCGAGCGCGGCGACGCTGGCGGACCTGGGGCCGAGGTTGGCGATATGCGGGTTGTCCATGATGAACAGCCCCCGCGGCGCGACCATGGCCACCATTTCGTGTGTGTCCACCGGCAGGTTGTTCGGGTTGCCGGTGAAGGAGCCGAACGCGTCGCCGAGCCACGGCTGCTCCCCGTAGGCACTGCTCAGGCTCTGCGCGCCCTCACCCGGGATACCGCGGAATATCGGTACGCCGGCGCTGCCCGACTCGATCGGCATCGTCAACGCGATGCGCTGGTCGTACACGCCGATGACGAACGCGCCCTTGCCGAACCGGGAGCAACCGGTGACACCGACCCCGTCGGCCCGCAGAACGTTGCCGCCGGACTGGGCGATCACGTCGATGATCCGGCTGACACCCCACGCCCACGCCATCAGCAACCCGGTGCTACTCGTGGCGCCGTAGATGCTGTAGAACGCACCCTGCTTGTTGTTCCGGGGCGTGCCCTCCTTGCCGACCGCGTACGGGTCATAGCTGATCACCGCGGCCCCGGCGGCCCTGATCGCGGCGGTGTCCGCGCCGAACCCGCCAAGCACCACGACAGCCGGGAACGGCCCCGTCCCACTCGGCAGCGAGACACTGGCGGAGAAGCTGGCGCTCTTGCCATTGTGGTTCACATTCACCGTGATGCTGCTACCGGACACGGTGCCGGTGACACTCTGCGGCTTGCCGGGCTTCTCCCCGTAGACGTACCGCTCGGCCAGCTTCTTGATGGTCTCGCGCTGGCACCGCCAGTCGGCCTTGGTGGTGATCCGGGTGCCGTCGAGCTTCTTGAACGGGTCGGGCAGCTTGGCGTTCGCCGTCGTCGAACCGGGCAGCGTCACCGGGCAGTCCGCGCCCTCGTCCTCGACGCTGACCGCCGGCGGTGCGGCCGCCTCGGCGGTCCGGTTCGACGCCACGATCATCGCCGCGCCGCCGGCGGCGAGCGCCGCCACCGTCAGCGCGATGACCGACGAGCGGATTCTGGCGCGGGCCGATCTTCCAGGTGGGGAACTGGCGATGTGCTCCATGACAGCCTCCTTCGAGGTTCGAGGTCGGGTCAGGCGGTCCGGCAGGAGACGGTCGGCCAGGTCCGGTTGCCGTTGTGCTTGATGGTCACGCCCCAGGTGTTGCCGCTGCCGTTGGGCGTCGCGGTCATCACGGCACCGGCGGAGCTCCACGTCGCGTTGACGTTCCACGTCGACAGCACCCGCGCGGGGCCGGCCATCGTCATGGTCACCACCCAGGTGTTGGAGCCGGTGACCGAGACGCTGAGGTTGTACCGGTCGCTCCACGACTGACCCGCCGACAGGGTCGCCGTGCAGCTGCCACCGGGCGGCGGAGACGACGGCGGTGTGGAGGTGGGCGGAGGAGAAGTGGGCGGGGTGGAGGTGCCGGTCAGCCCGAGGAAGTCGATGGCGAACTGGACCATGCCGGTCTGTGGCAGCGTGTGGCCGGCGCCCTGGACGCTGATGCCCTCGACCGGCGCCTGGGTGGTGTTGGTGCCGTAGCGGGTGCGCGTCCACCCCGACCGCGGGGCGTCGGTGAGCACCGGGGACTGGCTCACGCCGTGGAGGTTGGTCCACTGCTTGATCTCTTCGCCGAAGTTCGGGTAGGCCAGCGTGGTGTCCGCGGTGCCGTGCAGGAGCTGCATGCGCGGGTACCGGCCGCTGTAGCCGGGGTACATCGCCCTGGCCTGGTCGCCCCACTGCTGCGGGGTCTTGCTGAGCTGCCCACCCGAACACTGGCTGTTCCACATCGAGCCGTTGGTGGTGGCGAAGCACCCGGCCGGGACACCCATGAACGCGGAACCGGCGGCGAACACGTCGGGGTATTCGGCGGCCAGGACGTTGGTCATCATGGCGCCGGAGGAGAAGCCGGTCACGAAGATCCGCGCCGGGTCGACGTTGTACCGCTGCCTGGCATAGTTGACCATCGACATGATGCCGACCGGGTCGCTGCCACCGCCGCGGGTCAACGCCTGCGGCGAGGAGACGTCGAAGCACGAACCGCTGCGGGTCGCCTCCGGGAACACGATGACGTACCCGTGCTGGTCCGCCGCGGTCACGTAGTCGTGGGCGTACCCGTTGAACACCGCGGACGCCGAGCCGCTGCAGTAGTGGATCGCGAGCAGCAGGGCCGGCCGGGCGGCGACGGCGTTCGGGACGTAGGTGTACATCTTCAGGTTGCTGGGGTTGTTGCCGAAGTTCGTCACCTGCGTCAGTGACGCCGCGAACGCCGGCTGGGCGAGGGCGAACGACGCCGCCGCGAGGCAGGACACGGCAGCCGCCGTCAGCAGGACTCTCAGGGGTCTCTTCATGCGGCCTTCTCTCGGGGTACCGGCGACCAGACATCGACGAGTTTCGCGCTGTGGCGCACAGTTTGGCGCAGGACCAACGGCCTGGCAACATGTTCCGGAAATGTTTCGGTAACTTCCATGGGTGCCTTGGTACGCTGCACACCTTTTAGTCGCATTTACGCGCGACGGAGGCCACGACCCCGCCGATGCTGCGCAACATTTCCGCGCTGAGCGATGGCCTTCGATCTGCCAGCGCTGGAAATCTTTCAGCGAACCCCTGGCGGCGGCGCGGATCTAGACCGGCGGTGCGGTCCTCAACCGGGCCTGCTCCTCGGCCAGCAGCCGCCGCTGCCGCAGCACGCGCGGCGGGACGATCGCCTCGCGCGGCGCGGTCGCGGTGAAAGGCGCGCGGCGCGTGCCGAGCGCGCGCAGCACCGCCCGCTCGACCAGGGAGTGCCGGGCGGGATCGGACCGGTCGAACCGCATCGGCTCGGCCAGGGTCACCGGCGGGTTGGTGATGACCCGGACCGCGCGCACCACGTTCTGTGCCTTGGCGTGCAGGACGAACGGGTGCAGCAGATACACGTCGCCGACCGCGCCGGTGGCCTCGACGAAGTCGGTGCACCCGGCCATCAGCGCCGGATAGTCGAAGACGGCGCCGGCCGGGCCGGGAACACCGCCGGGGTGCACACCCTCCGGATGGGCGGCGAGGAACCTGGCCACCGGGGCCACCGAGTCGGCCGCCACGAACGTGGCACCGCCCCGGTGCCGCACGTCCGACCACAGCACCAGCGTCAGCAGCCCCTGCTCGGGCGAGTCCAGGAAGTGCCGGAAGAAGTCGCCGTCCTTGTGCCAGCCCGGCGCGCCGGCGGAGGCTTCGGCCCACGGACGATCGGCGCCTTCACCAAGGTTGACGATGAACGCGTCGTTCCAGCGGTACGGCTGACCGGCGCTGATCCGCTCCGGCCCGCCGACCAGGTCGCAGACGGCGTCCCAGGCGCGCGGTGCGAAGCTCGCCACGTCGATGTCGCGGTGGGCGGGCATGTGCACCGATGGCTCGGCCCAGGTGGACCGGTCCTGCGGGTCGTAGCCGAGCCGGGTCCACAGCGTGCGGGTGTACTCCTCCGCGTCCTCCCGGCTGAAACAACCACGGATCACCACGTACCCACGCGTCAGGAACTGCTCGACGTCCGCGTCGCGCAGCACCCGGTACGCCGCGCCCATCGTCACCTCCGCGCCGGTCCGAACTCATCGATCACCTGCACTGCCCCGGCCGCGACGACGAGGACCGTCTCCATCTCCCGGGCGAATGCCTCGATGCCGGCCGGGGCGATGCGGTGGGTGTCGGCGAGGACCGCGACGTCGACCGCGTCCGGTGCGGCATCGACGTTGACGATAAGCGTATAGCTCAGCGTGTCGAGCTTCCGGCTCCACCACGTGGTGGTCCGCGGCACCGCCGCCGCGACCTGTTCGGCGGTGGGGGGTGCCGCCGGCGCGGCGCCGGCCCGCCGGTCATTGACCAGGCATGAGATGTCGACCTCGGCGCGCTCCTCGCGGATCCGGGCCAGCAGGTCGGTGCGCGCCGACGGATCGTAGTATCCGTGCAGGTAGGCGTTGGTGGCCGCGTTCCACGCACGGCCGACCAGGTCGTCGAAGCCGGCGCCGGCCACGTCGATCACGCAGATGCCGTTCTGCACCAGCATGCTGACCGAGTCCGCACAGCCCGGCCGGAACCGGTTGCTCACCACCAGCTGGGTCGCCACGGTGCTGCCGCCGGTGACCCTGGACAGCGCCAGCGCGTAGGCGGCGAGGACGACGTGGCCGACCCCGACGCCGGTGCGGTGCGCGATGCGCTGCATGGCGAGGTGCATCGCCGGCGACCGGATCGTCAGCTCCCAGAACCGCGGTTCGCGCGGGTCGCCGGAAGCGCCGAACCGTTGCCCCGGCATCGCCAGCAACTGCTGCTCCCAGAACCGCAGCGACTTCTGGCTCTGCCGGAGCCCGGCCGGAGTGTGTTGCCGGGCGGCCAGCTCCAGCGCGGTCAGCCCGGAGACCGGCGCGGTGGCCTCACCGGTCACCGGATCCAGATGGGCCAGGTCGCGCACGATCTGATCGATGCCGAAGCCGTCGACCGCGAGATGGCAGTACATCACCACGAGGTGGCTCACCGACCCGTCGCACCGGACGGCACCCATCCGGATCGGCCACTCGTCCGCGTAGTCGAACGCCACGAGCGCGTACCGGCCGCGTAGCTCCTCCGCCGCGTCGGCCGTGTCGCCGCGGTCATCGACGTCGACGATCTCGAACACGGCCTCGCCCGAGCCGGACACCACCTGCCTGGGCGGGCCGCCGGGATCGAACCGCAGCCGGGTCCGCAGGGCCGGGTGCCGGCTCACGAGGAACCGCAGGGTCCGCACCATCGCCTCCACCGGCGTGCCCGCCGGCATCGCCACCGTGCCGCCGATGTTCATGCTCCGGCCCGATTCCTGCATCGTCTGCCAGATCATCAGCTGCGCCCACGTCAGGTCACCGGTGCCCGCGCCCTCCCCCTGGAACGGAACACGTACCCGGCTCGTCACCCGGCCCATCATGGCCCCTTCCGTCCGAGCCGCCGCTCCAGGCTCCGAGGATCGCAGAACCGATCAGTGATATCAAGGAAATGTTTCTGTGCCGGTTGTGTGTGCAGGGCGGTGCCGTGAACGTTGCATCCAGGGCCCACCCGGTGTCAGAAGATGCGGCGGCCGCACGCGTCCGGGACGCCCGACTTTCGGAAGAAGTACGTGTTGATCTGGTCGCGCCATTCCCGTGCGCAGCGCAGCTGCTCGTCGAGCCGTTCGGCGACCCGGGTGTGCAGCGCCGGGTCGACCAGCCCGGCGGGCAGCCGCTCCCACCGCTGCTGCGCCTCGGCCACGGCCTCGACCCCCGCGAAGTGGGTGTCGTAGATGTGCTGGATGACCGTGACCCCGCTGTGCAGCACGTGGTCGTAGGGCACGTGGTGGAAGAACAACAGCAGCTCGTCGGGGCAGCGGTCGAGCGACTCGTACGCCGCCGCCCACCCCGGCGGGTACTGGCCGGTGAACCCCGTGCCCGACGCCTGGGTGCGGTCGACACCGATGCCGTCGCGGTCGGCGAAGTGGTACGTGCCCCACGGCGAGTACTCGTAGCCGTCGACGTCCGGGCCGTAGTGGTCGCCGGGCCGCACCATGAAGCCGATCCCGAGCGGCGCGGTGTACTGCTCATAGGTCTGCCACGAGTGGTCCATCAGCGCGTGCAGCGTGCGGCGCAGCAGCTCGGGGTCCGCGGTGGCCGACGGCACGAAGGTCAGGTCGATCCACTCGTCCAGGATCGTGGCCGGGTCCAGCCACGGCGACCAGGCCAGCCGGCCGAACGCGTACAGGTTGGCCTGCGCGAGCGGGTGCCCGGTCCAGAACCGGTCGGCGCCGGCGTTCGACACGGCCACCAGCCCGCCGCCGACGGCCGCGACGTCCGCGACGGACGGGCCCTCGCCGTCCCACGGGTCGAATCCCAGCACTTCGCTCCACATCGGCGCCAGGTAGCACACGTGCCGCTGCTGGCCGGTGTACTCCTGGGTCACCTGCAGCTCCACGGCGATGCGGGTGGCGGGCATCGCGGCGAACACGGGCGACACCGGCTCGCGGGTCTGGAAGTCGATCGGGCCGTGCTTCACCTGCAGGTGCACGTTGTCGCGGAACTCGCCGTCCAGCGGTGCGAAGTGGTCATGCGCCGCGCGGGCCCGGTCGGTGCTGCGGTCCCGCCAGTCCTGGTGGTGGTTGTAGACGAAGGCACGCCAGTCCACCACGCCCCCGAACGGGGCGAGTGCGTCGGCGAGCACGTTCGCCCCGTCGGCGTGGCTGCGGCCGTACGCGAACGGACCGGGCTGCCCTTCCGAGTCGGCCTTCACGACGTAACCGCCGAAGTCGGGGATCGTCTCGTACACCCGGGCGGTGATCCGCGCCCACCACGCCCGCACCTGCGCGTCGTGCGGGTCGGCGGTGCTCAGGCCGCCGAGCGTCACCGGCGCGGCGAAACTGACCGACAGGTGCACGCGGATCCCGTACGGGCGGAAGCGCGCGGCGATCGCGGCCACGTCGCCCAGCCGGTCGGTCAGCAGCGACGCCTCGGTCGCGTGCACGTTCACGTTGTTCACCGAGACCGCATTGATCCCGCACGAGGCGAGCAGCCGCGCATAGGCGGTCACCCTCGTCAGGTCGGTGCGCAGGGTGCCGTCCTGCCAGAAGAGCGAGCCGCCGGAGTACCCGCGCTCGACCTGGCCCATGACCGGGTGGGCTACGACGTTGTCCCAGTGGTTGACCATGCGCCGCCGCATCGCCGACCGGTGCTGCTCGGCCGGGCGGTCGGCGCCGAACGCCGACGCACCGAGGCGCACGACGTGGAACAGCCCATGGAGCAGACCGGCCGGGTCGTCCGCCGAGACGAGCGTGACACCCGCCGCGCGGGCCAGCAGGAACCCGTCGCCGTCCGCCGGTCCGGTGCCGGACAGCGCGAGCACCAGGTCGGACGGCCCGTCGCCAGCGGCGACGGCGGCGGCGACGACGTCGCCGGTCGCGGCCGGCAGGTGCCGGACGGCCCCACCGTAGCGGCGGCACGCCTGCGTCACCTCGGCGAGTGCCGTGCGGACGAGTGGTCCGTCACCGCACACCAGGGTGCGCCGCGTGCCGACGGCCCGGAACGCCTCCGGCGGCAGCCAGGCAGGGTGCACGTCGGTCAGCTCGGGCACGCTCATGCGCTCCCCCTCCATCGGGAGGCGCAGAGGCGGCGCGGCAGGCGACGCGGCCGGGCGACCTCGGGGCGGCGACCCGAGACAGAAAGTTTCGGAACTATTCCACGGGCACCGCGTAATCTATGGCCGCCGCCACGCCTCGTCAACGCCGCGGCGCCTGGCCATCTCACGCCGCACCCGCTCGGGGAGAACGGCTCGCCTACACTCTGCCGCATGGATTCCGCGAAGTCTCAGGCTACGAGCGGCCGGCGACGCCGCGGTGAGGTCACCGTCGCGACCATAGCTCAGCTGGCGGGTGTGTCCCCGCCGACCGTCTCGAAAGTTCTGAACGGTCGGCCCGGCATCGCCATCGACACCCGGGACAAGGTCGAGGCGCTCCTGCGCGAGCACGGCTACCGGCGTACCGACGCGGCAACCGTCTCCCCGAGCATCGAGGTCGCGTTCTACGGCCTGGAAAGCCACCTGGCGATGGAGATCCTGCGCGGCGTCGAGCAGGCGGTGCGCGACCGCGGCCTGGCCGTCGGCTTCACCGACCTGCAGGGACCCGTGACGGCCGGCCGCCGCACCGCCGACCGGCTGCTCGCCCGGCGCCCCACCGGCGTCATCGCCGTGAACTCCGCGTTCCGCGCCCGGCAGTACGAGCAGCTCACCGCCAGCGGCATCCCGATGGTGGTCATCGACCCGACCGGCGAACCGACACACTCGATCCCGTCGGTCGGCGCGACCAACTGGAGCGGCGGGATCGCCGCGACCCGGCACCTGCTCGACCTCGGCCACCGGCGGATCGGCGTGATCACCGGCCCCATGGAGTACCTGTGCGCCCGGGCCCGACTCGAGGCATGCCGGGGCGCGCTCGAGGCCGCCGGCCTTCCGCTGGACCCGGCGCTCGTGCGGCACGGCAGGTTCCAGTTCGACGACGGGATCGAGCTGGGCGGGCAGCTGCTCGGGCTGTCCGACCCGCCGACCGCGGTGGTCTGCGGCGACGACCTGCAGGCCCTGGGCGTCTACGAGGCGGCGCGCCGGCTCGGCGTGCGCATCCCCGACCAGCTCAGCGTCGTCGGCTTCGACGACATCGAGGTGACCCGGTGGTGCGGCCCGCCGATGACCACCGTCCGGCAGCCCTTCGCCGAAATGGGAGCCACGGCGGCGCGGATGGTGCTGCAGATGGCACTCGGCGAGACCGTCGAGCCGGACCGGGTCGAGCTGGCCACCCAACTCGTCATTCGCGCGAGCACCGCCCCACCGGCACGCCCTTAAGCGAACAGGCGCCCGTCCTCGAAGGCGTTGGCCTCGCGCAGCAGGTCGGCCAGCCGGTCGCGCTTGCCGCGGGTCAGGCCCTCTTGAGGTCGAAGAGGTTCGCGAGGTTGGCGGCAAGGCCCAGATCGCCCTTGGCCTTGAGCTTGCCGGTCATGAACATCATCATCGGGTTGCTGATCCCGCCGACCAGCCTGAGGAAATCGACCGGGCCGACCGTGAGTGCCAGCGTCGGCTCGTGCGCGGGGGCCGGCGACAGCGTGCAGGTCCCGTTGGCAATGACCAGCTCGAAGGCGTCCGGGGTGGCGCGGGGCGGCCCGGTGATGTGCCAGTGGACCACCACTTGGACGGAGCCGGCCCGGTCGGGACGGAAGCGCGCCGGGAACCAGGACATGATCGTGCCGAGGATCCAGCTGCGCTGCGCGCTGTTCATGAGGTTGGTCAGCTCGGCCTCCGGCGTGTCCTTCACGAGCCGCGCGAGCTGGTCAGGGTCGCGCGCGCCCGGCCAGCCGGCCGGCGGGGCGCTGCCGCCGGCACTGCCCGCGGCCCCGGTGCCGCCGGTGCTCTGGGACAGCACCACTTGCACATATTTGGCCGACGGCAGGCGGTCGCCGACGACGTCCTCGTAGTGGGTGGTCAGGAGTTCGGTGAAGGGCTCGCCGGCGAGGAGCAGCGGCAGGATGGGCTTGCGGAGGCGCTTGGCGAGCTCGATCTCGTTCGCCACCCAGTCCGATTCGCGCGAGTGCGGCGACATGACCGGAATGAACGCACTGCAGGCCCGGATCTGCCGCTCGATGGTCCGGATGAACTGGGCGCCGGCCTCGATGCCCTCGTCCGTCCAGACGTCGATCCTGGCGTTGACCAGGTGCGCCGTCAGGCGTCCGACGTATCCGGCGTCGGCGCGGCTGTACGAGATGAAGACTGGTCCCACGGTGGACGATCGTAGGCGTCGGTCGCCGTTTCACCGAGCCTCGTCGGTGCGCGTCGCCGGTACACTGCACGCATGGATCGGGACTCGCCGCAGGCGACCCTGAACGTCGCCGCGGTGCACGTGGGCAGTCGCGCGCTCGGGCCCGGCTGGCGGTCGATCGTGTGGGTGCAGGGCTGCCCGTTCCAGTGCGCAGGCTGCGTGTCGCCGGACTGGATCCCGCAGCGTCCGGCGACCCCGATGGCCGTGGCGGAGCTGGTCGCGACGCTGCTCGCCGATCCGCTCGTCGACGGCCTGACGTTCTCCGGCGGCGAGCCGATGCTGCAGGCCGCCGGTCTCGCCGAGGTCGCCGCCCAGGCGCGCGAGCTCCGGGACGTCTCACTCATCTGCTACACCGGCCACCGCATCGAGCACCTGCGCGGGCGCGGCGCCTCACCCGGGGTGGACGCGCTGCTGGCCCAGGTCGACGTGCTGATCGACGGGCTCTACCGGGCGGACCACAACGACGGCGTCGGCCTGCGCGGCAGCAGCAACCAGCGGGTGCACCACCTGACGCAGCGGCTCGCCGATCCGGTCCACGACTTCGAGTCCCGCCCGCGTCGGGTGGAGGTCTACCGGTCGGGTGAGGATGTGCTCTTCGTCGGCGTGCCGCCGGTCGGCCTGGACGAGCTGCTGATGGGCGCGGTCCGATGAGCGCGATCAAGCGGACGAGGCTCTCCGAGGAGGAGTACCAACGGGTAATGCGACGGGTCGGGGAGCTGGGCTACCAGGCGTCCGCGACCGACCCGGCGGTCCACCGGCACCCGAGCGGAGCCGAGGTGGTCGTCCCCGCCGCGCCGCAGGAGCGACCGCACGTGTTCATCAGCTACAGCCGCAGCGACCGCAAGTATGTCAAGAAGCTGCACCGGCACCTGGCCGAGCACCGGATCACGGCGTGGGACGACCGGCAGATCCCCACCGGTGTCGAATTCCCCGCGGAGATCCAGCGGCGGATCGAGACGTGCCGGGCGTTCCTGCTGGTGCTGTCGCCGGCCGCGGTCGAGTCCAGTTGGGTCGCCCGCGAGCTGTTCTACGCGACCAACCTCAAAAAACGGGTCCTGCCGATCATGTTGGAGGCGTGCAACGCCCCGTTCCTCGTGGCCGGCGTGCAATACGAGGACGTCACCGACGGCACCCTGCCCGGCATGCCGTTCGTGAGCACGCTGCGGAGCCTCTTGCGCTGAGCGGCGAACGTGCCACGCCGGGTGGCGTGGCACGTTCGCGGTGCGTCAGCCGAGCCAGTCCCATTCCTGCGGGTCGGTGAGCGGCACGCCCATCTGCCACGGAGAGTAGGAGCCGGGCGCGGATGCCGCGTACCAGCCCAGCTGCCCGGCGACCGCCTTCGTGCCGGCCACCCTGTTCTGCGGCCGTGGCGGTGGCGGCGCCCTCCGGGCAGGCCGGCGCCGCCTCTCAGGGGGCGGCTGGCTCCCAGAGCAGGAGCTGGCGGTGATGACTGAAGCCGCTGCGCAGGTAGAAGTCGACCGCGCGGCGGCCGGAGTGGACGGTCACGTGCAGCAGCCCCCGCGCACGGGCCTCGGTCAGGATCGCGGCCATCAGCGCACCGCCGATGCCGCGGTTCCGGTACTCCTCGCGGACCATGACCGACTGAACGTCGCCGTACCACCGGTCGAGCGACTCGTTGCCGGGCACCCGCTCCGCGACGAACAGCCAGGCGGCACCGACCACGTACCCGTCGATCTCGGCGACGAACGGCAGGTGCGTCTCCGTATGGGCGGCCACCCAGCCGGCGTACGCCTCGAGCTTGTCGACGTCGATGCCGCGCAGTTCCGCGAGCACCGCCACATCCGCCATGCCGGCCATTCGCACGATCACCCGGTGGAGTCTAGGCAACGCCGGCACCCCGGCTGGCCTCTTCGCCACCCTCTGTCTCGTACCTGGCATCGACGGGGCTCTTGACGTTTCGAGTGTGACACATCAGAGTTAACCGCTGTTATAGCTCCTGAAACACACATCCCCGAGGAGTTAGCAGTGCGAGCGAGAACCCTGCTCACCGCCGCTACCGTGGTGACCGCCGGCGCCGCCACCCTGGCGCTGGTCGTCAACCCGAGCGCCAACGCCGAAACCCGGCGACCACCCGTCACCACCGTCGAGGCGGGTGCGGCCGGCCCGGCCTCGCTCGCCGCGGCCGCCGCCGACCGGGTCGCCGGCAGCGGCTACGACGCCCTGGCCAAGGGCCCCGACGAGTCGTTCGTCCGGCGCAACGTCGTGGCCGGCAGCGGCGGCTTCCAGTACGTCACCTACGACCGCACGTACCGTGGCCTGCCCGTCATCGGCGGCGACGCGGTCGTCGTCACCGACGCCGCCGGCCGGGTCCGGGACACCCTGGCCGCCGACCACGGCCGGGTCACGCTGCGGTCGCTGACCCCGAAGGTCACCGCCGCCCAGGCCACCGGCGCCGCCCGCGCCGAGCTGGACAGCGTGACCACCGTCAACCAGCCGCAGCTGGTCGCCTACGCGCTCACCGCCACCCCGCACCTGGCGTGGGAGGTCCTCGCGGCCGGCACCAGTGAGGGCCGGCCGAGCCGGCTGCACGTCTACGTCGACGCGCAGGACGGCCGCGTACTGTCCACAAAGGACGACGTGGTCTTCGAGGCGGCCCGCGGCTACTACAACGGCTCGATCCAGATCGACACCACCGGCGGGCAGCTGCGCGACCCGAACCGGCCCGGCCTGTTGTGCGGCAACAACGGCACCCACCAGGTGTACAACAACGGCGGCACCGGGGCCGGCACCGACCTGCAGACCGCGTGCGTCGACGCGTACTACGCCGTCGAACGCGAGTGGGACATGCTGCGCAACTGGTTGGGCCGCAACGGCATCGACGGCAGCGGCCGGGCGTTCCCGCTGTACGTGGGACTCAACGCCGTCAACGCGTACTGGGACGGCACCGCCGGCACGTTCGGGCACAACCAGGCGGGCAACCAGCAGGTCGCCAACCTCGACGTGGTCGGCCACGAGATGGGCCACGCCATCGACCAGTACACCGGCTCCGGCGCCGCCGCGGAGGCCGGGCTCGGCGAGGCCACCGGCGACATCTTCGGCGCGCTCACCGAGTGGTACGCCAACAACCCGAACGACCCGCCGGACTTCACCGTCGGCGAGGAGGTCAACCTCGTCGGCACCGGCCCGATCCGCTACATGTACCGGCCGTCGACCAACGGCGACCCGGACTGCTACTCATCGGCGATCCCCGGCACCGAGGTGCACAAGGCCGCCGGCCCGCTCAACCACTGGTTCTACCTCGTCGCGGAAGGCACCAACCCGACCGACGGCCAGCCGACCAGCCCCACCTGCAACGGCACCACGGTGTCCGGGATCGGTCTGCAGAAGGCCGGCCAGGTCTTCCTCGCCGCGATGAACATGAAGACGTCGGGCTGGACCCACGCCAAGTACCGCGCCGCGACACTGCGCGCGGTGGTCAACCTGTTCGGCGCGAACTCCGCGGAATGCGCCACCGTCAAGGCGGCCTGGAACGCGGTCAGCGTCCCGGTGCAGTCCGGCGAGCCGGCGTGCAGCGTCGCACCGCAGAACGACTTCTCGCTGAGCCTCAACCCGACCGCGGGCAGCGTGCGGCAGGGCAGCACGGTCACCACGGCGGTCGCCACCCAGGTGACCAGCGGCGCCGCGCAGACGGTCACGCTCGCCGCGTCGGGCCTGCCGGCCGGGGTCACCGCGTCCTTCAGCCCGTCGTCGGTCACCGCCGGCGGCTCCTCGACGCTCACCCTGACCGCGAGCGCCGCGGCGACCACCGGCAGCAAGACGATCACGGTCACCGGCACCGGGACCGGGGTCAGCCACACGGCGACGTACACGCTCACGGTCACCACCACCCAACCGGGCAACACGTTCTCGGTGTCGCTCGCGCCGGCGTCGGCGACCGTGGCACCGGGTAGCTCCACCACCGCGACCGTCGCCACCGCCACGACCGGCGGCAGCGCGCAGCCGGTGGCGCTGTCGGTGAGCGGCGCCCCGACCGGCGTCACCGCGACCGTCGCCCCGTCGTCGGTCACCTCCGGCGGCTCCGCGACGCTCACCGTCGCGGTCGCCTCGACGGCCACGCCGGGCAGCTACACCCTGACGGTCACCGGCACCGGCACGTCCTCGACGCAGGCGGCGACGTTCGCGCTGACCGTCTCCGGCGGCCCGCCGCCCGGCTGCGGCGGCGTGGCGGCGTGGAGCGCCACCAGGTCGTACGTCCCCGGTGACCGGGCCTCATACAACGGTCACCTGTGGAACTCGACCTGGTACTCCACCGGCGCCGAACCGGGCGCGCCCGGCTCATGGGCGGTCTGGACCGACGCCGGAACCTGCTGAGACACCGGGACTCAGCGGTGGGGCGTGGCCTCGGTGCCGGCCATAGCCCGCTCCCCGGCGATCTGCTCCACATCGGACAGTCCGATGTGGAGCAGGTGGGTCACCTCCTCGGCGCGCTCCTGCGCGTCGAGGAGGTCGGCCAGTTCCAGCACCACGGTCGCCAGCTGCGGACCGGCACCCGCCCGGCGGTGGCCGTCGACCGCGGCCCGCAGGTGCCGCTCCGCCGCCTCGAGGTCGGCGGCGTCGGCGGCCAGCAGCCCCCGGATCCGCTCGACGTCCGGGGTGTCGTCCGCACCGACCAGCGCGCGCCGCGCCTCGGCGGGCCGCCCGAGCAGCCGGTAGGTCTGCGCCAGTTCGGCCACGGCGGCCGGCAACGCCGCGGCCGCGACGGACAGGTCGGCCTCGGCCTGCGCTGGGTCGCCCTGCTCCAGCAGGCGCCGCCCCCGGGCTCGATGGCACCAGGCCAGCTCCACCCGCAGCTCCGCCCGGTGCTGGGCCTCGATCGCCTGCCGCAGCGCGGTTTCCGCGCCCCGGCTGTCGCCGAGCTCGAGCAGCGTCCGGCCCACCGTCACATGGCCGGCCGCGACCTGCTCGGCCCACGCCCCCGCCAGTGCCAACGCCACCTGCGCGGCACCGGCCGCCTCCGCCCATTCCTCGGCCTGTCCGAGGCACACCGCCAGGTGCGCGTGCAACGCCAGCAGCGCCGCGGGATCGGGCAGCCCGGCCGCGTGCAGCTCGTCGACCGCACGGGTCAACAGGTACGCGGCATACCGCGGGTCGCCCTGCCGACGCACGCACGCGGCCCGCCCGGCGACCGCCGCGGCCCGGCGGTGCGCGGGCAGCCCGGCCCCGGCCCGCTCCGCCTCGGCGAAATGCTCCGCGGCGGCGGCGAGGTCACCGGCGGCGAGGGCCAGCCGCCCCAGCCCGGCGTGCGCGTCCGCGGCCACCTCCGGCTCCGCGGCCAGCTCCAGATAGGCGACGCGGGCCCCGGCCGGGTCCAGCGGCGCGCGCAGGCCGGTCTCTGCCAGCGTCTGCAGCAGGTGTACCCCCAGCGCCTCCGACCGGCCGGTCGCCAGTTGCTGCCGGCTCACCCCGAGCCGCTCGGCGAAGTGCGCGAGCGCGTCGGTGCTCGGGGTGCGGCGACCCGCTTCCACTGAGGAGACATACGCGGCCGTGTAGCGGGGCTCGGCAAGCTGCCGCTGGGTGAGCCCCTTCGCGGTGCGCAGCGCGTGCACCCGTTGCCCGACAACGGCCGCCGAGTCGGTCCCAGAGCCGGTCACTGAGCCGGTCACTGGGCCGGTCACCGGGCCGCCCTCGCTGCTTCGAGCCCACGGCGGAAGGTCCGGCCCGCGTCCGCGGTGCGGCCCGCCGAGAGCTGCAGCTCGCCGAGCGCCCGGCAGGTCGCCACCACCTCGACCATGACGCCGAGCTGGCCGTACCGCTGGACGGCGCGGTCGAGCAGCACCTCAGCGTCGGCGGGTCGCCCGGCGGCCGCCGCGACCAGACCGAGCAGCCGATCGGCCTCCGCCATGCATTCCAGGTGGTGCGACCGGGCGCAGACGTCGGCCGCCGCGCGCGCCAGCCGGGCCGCCTCGTCGAGGTCACCCTGCCGGCGGCGGACCTCGGCCAGCTCCAGGGCCGCGCCGGCGCCGTCCTGCGTGGCGCCGACCCGGTCCAGCACCGTGCAGGCCGCGTCGAACGCCGCCGCGGCGCCGTCCAGCTGACCGACCCGGCGCAGCACGTAGCCGTGCGCCCACCGGGTCAACGCCACCTCACGGGTCAGCCCGAGCTCCTCGTAGAGCTTCCCGGCGTCGGTGAACATCAGCTCGGCCTCCGGCAGCTCGGCCGCGCCGCGGCGCAGCTGCCCGGCGACGACCAGGAACTGCGCCACCCATTCCTGGACGGTGACCTCGGCCAGCAACGGCCGGGCGAGGGCCTCGACCTGCCGGGCCCGGTCGCGCCAGTCCAGCGCCAGATAGGCGTACATGAGTGCGCTGGACAACCGCACCTGCGCGTCGGCGGAGCCGGCCTGCCGCGCGCCGGTGAGCGCCTCCTCCAGCGCCGACACCGCACCCGCGGCGTCCCCGGTCGCGAACTGGCAGTAGGCCCGCCGGGCCACGACCGCCGCCCGCGGCGCGGCGCCGACGTCCGGCAGCGACGGGCGCAGCTCGTCGAACGCGGCGATCGCGGCCACCATGTCGCCGCGCTGCAGCCGCGCCTCGCCCGTCTGGTATCCGGCCCAGCAGGCGAGGTCGGGCAACCCGTATCGCACCGCGGCGGCCCGGGTCCGGGCGAAGACCGCCTCGGCCTCGTCGACCTCGCCGCGGGCCAGGGCCTGTCGCGCGCCGGCAAGGTCGCCGGCGAGCTCGTCGACGATGCCCGGCGGCCGGACCCACCGCAGGTCGTCGAGGGCCACGTCGAGCCGCCTTGCCACGTGCCGCAGCAGGTCGTCGGTGGGGGTGCGGATCCCGGCCTCGACGGCCGCGAGCAGCGTGCGGCTGTACTCCGGCTGCGCCAGGTCCCGCTGGGTCAGCCCGCGCGCCGTCCGCAGCCGGCGAATCCCGGCCCCGACGGTCTCCGTGGCCTCGGCGCTCACGGTGAACACTGTAGCCGCGCCCGATGCCGCGCCCGGCCGGCCGCGTCGGCTATGGTGGCGGCATGGGTTGCTTCGCCGTCATGCAGATCCGCACCGCCGCTTAGCGGCGGTATCGCGGTTGCCGTAACCGCGGCCTCATTGCCTGCCCCGCTCGGGGTCAGTGCCAGGCATACCGCCGGATCAGTGTCCTGCCGGCAGCCATTCGCGTCTCTCCCTGCGCTGCCGGTTCGTCCTGTGTGATCCGGGGAGCAACGTGTCGCAATCGCAGCGTTTTCATCAACCATCGTCCACGCGCCCGCCGGTTGCCGTCTCCGAACGGCTGGCGCCGTCACTTCGTACCCTGGGGGCGGCCGGAAAGGCATGGCTGGCCGGGCTTCCCGGCCTGCTCGCGGACCTGGAGGCCGACTGGTCGGTCACCGTCGGCGCCGGCCTGGACGGCGGGAGGGCCGCCTACGTCGCCGAGGCCGTGACGCACGACGGCACGCCGGTCGTGCTCAAGGTGTCGATCCCGCCGGGGGTCGAGGAGCTCACGCCCTTCGACCGGCAGCTGACCGCCCTGCGCGTGGCCGGCGGCGACCCGTACGTCAGGCTGCTCCGGCACGACGCGCCGCGCCAGGCGCTGCTGCTGGAGCGCCTCGGCCCGCCGATGGCGAGCCTGCGCTGGCCCGCCGCGCGGCAGCTGGACGCGCTGGCGCGCACCGCCGCCCGCGGGTGGCGCCGCGTCCCGGCCGGCGCCCGGCTGCCCACCGGGGCGGAAGCGGCCCGCTGGCACGCGGGCTTCATCGCCTCGGCGTGGGAAGAACTGGCCCGGCCGTGCCCGCGGGAGGCCGTGGACCTGGCCCTCCGCTGCACCGCCGCGCGGGAGGCGGCGGCCGATCCGGGCCGGGCGGTGCTCGTCCACGGCGACGTGCACAACCACAACGCCCTGCGGGTGCCGTCGGGGGCGGGCTTCCGGCTCGTCGACCCTGGAGGGCTGGCCTCCGAGCCCGCCCACGACCTCGGCGTCATCCAGGCCCGTGGCGTGCAGGGCTGGATCGACGAGCTCGCGACCACCGACCCGCAGCGCGCCCTCGAGCGGATGGCCCGCGGCTGCCGGCACGCCGGCCGGCTGACCGGGGTCGACCCGCAGGCGATCTGGCAGTGGGCATTCACCGAACTGCTGTCCACCGGGCTGTTCGTCCTGCGCCTCGGCGACCACGAGGCCGCGGCGTCGTTCCTCGCCGTGGCCGGCAAGCTGGCCGCGGCCACGGCGGAAACCCGGCCCCGGCCCGTGCGGCGTGCCCCCGCCACGCTGCTGCTGATGGTCGGGCTCCCCGGGGCCGGCAAGACGACCCGTGCCATCGCGCTCGCCGAGGCGTACCGGGCGCTGAGGCTGACCCCGGACGAGTGGATGATCCCGCTGTTCGGCGAGCCGGAGGCCGGTGGCAAGCGCGACGTGCTGGAAGGGCGGCTCATCACGGTCGCGCTGCGAATGCTGCGGCTGGGCACCAACGTCGTGCTCGACTTCGGGCTCTGGGGCCGCGACGAACGCTCGGCGCTGCGCTGGCTGGCAACCGCCGCCGGGGCCACCTGCCGGGTGGTGTACCTGCCTGTCGACGCGGACGTCCAGCGCGCCCGGATCGCGCACCGCCACGCGACCGCGCCGCAGACGACGTTCCCGATGACCGACGCCGACATCGACGCCTGGCGGGCGCAGTTCCAGGTGCCCGATGCCGCCGAACTGCGCGGCGGCGCGATCCCCGACCCGCCACCGGACTGTCCCGGCTGGCCGCAGTGGGCCGCGGACCGCTGGCCGTCGCTCGACCCCACCTGACCCCCGGCACAGTTTGGAAGGGTATTGAACTAACCGGTTGAGGTGCGTAAAGTCGGCCGCAACCGCGACCTACGGAGGCACCGCCATGAGCGGCTTCACGCCTGCTCCACCGGGCCAGCGCTCGCCTGGCGGCACGTTCGGGCACCTCGACCAACCAGCCGAAGAACACCTGCGAGGCGAGCGATGACACTGGTTGCCGGCGTCGACTCGTCGACCCAGTCGACCAAGGTCGTGGTGTGCGACGCGGACACCGGCGAAGTGCTCCGCGAGGGCCGCGCCCCACACCCCGACGGCACCGAGGTCGACCCGCGACTGTGGTGGGCCGCCTACGAGCAGGCCAGCGCCGGGCTGCTGGACGGCGTCGCCGCGATCGGCGTCGGCGGGCAGCAGCAGGGCATGGTCTGCCTCGACGAGGCCGGCGAGGTGGTGCGCCCCGCCCTGCTGTGGAACGACACCCGCTCGGCGCGCGCCGCGGTCGACCTCACCGGCGAGTTCGGCGGCCCGAAGGCGTGGGCCGACGCGGTCGGGCTGGTGCCGGTGGCCAGCTTCACGGTCACCAAGCTGCGCTGGTTCGCCCACGCCGAGCCGGACCTCGCGGCCCGGACCACCACGGTCCTGCTGCCGCACGACTGGCTCACCCACCGGCTCCGCGCGGACGGCGGAGCGCCGACGACCGACCGCGGCGAGGCCTCCGGCACCGGGTACTGGTCGCCGGCGGCCGGACAGTACCGGCAGGACCTGGTGCGGCTCGCCTTCGGCCGGGACCTGGCGCTGCCGCGGGTCGCCGGGCCCGCCGAGACGGTCGGCGAGACCGCCTCCGGCGCGGTGCTGGCCGCCGGCACCGGCGACACCATGGGCGCGGCGCTCGGCGTCGGCCTGCGCCCCGGCGACGTGGCGGTGTCGCTGGGCACCTCGGGCTGCGCGTTCGGGGTGAGCGAGGTGCCGACCGCCGACGCGAGCGGCCTCGTCGCCGGCTACGCCGACGCCACCGGCCGGTTCCTGCCGCTGGTGTGCACGCTCAACGCGGCCCGGGTGCTGGTCACGGTCGCCGGCCTGCTGGGCCGGTCACCGGCCGAGTTCGACGAGCTGGCGCTGTCCGCACAGCCGGGCGCGGGCGGCCTGACGCTCCTGCCGTACCTGGACGGCGAACGAACCCCCAACCTGCCCGACGCGCGCGGCCTGCTCGCCGGACTGACCCGGGCGAACGCGTCGGCGGCGAACCTGGCCCGGGCCGCGGTCGAGGGCATGCTCGGCGGCCTCGCCGACGCCCTCGACGCGCTCCGCGCCCAGGGCACCCCGGTCAACCGGGTCCTGCTGATCGGCGGCGCGGCCAAGTCCCGCGCGGTGCAGGCAATCGCACCGGCGCTGTTCGCCGCGCCGGTGAGCGTGCCGAGCCCCGGCGAGTACGTCGCGCTCGGCGCGGCCCGCCAGGCGGCCTGGGCACTGTCCGGCGCCGCCGAGCCACCACAGTGGCCGGTCGCAGCCGAGGAGGTCACCGCCACCGTCGCCCCCGAGGTGCACGAGCGCTACGTCGACATCCGCCAGCGGGCACTCCAGCTCCTGACGTGACGCGGCGCCGGGTCACGCGCATTTGGCAACTCGTGACATGCGCTGGCCCGGCGCCCCGCACGCAGTTAACCTTGTCGATACGCGTGCGGGAGGAAACAATGCCGGAACGGCCGAAACACCTCCGATCCCGGCTGCTGTGGACCGCGGGCGTCCTGCTGGTCGCGCTCACCGCGTGCTCGCCCGACGCCGGCCCGGCCGCCGCGGCGCCGACATCCGTGCCGGTCGGTGCGACACCGGAGTCGGCGACGCTCATGGTGTGCGAGAAGGAGGTCGAGGAGGAGGTCGCCGAGGCGCTCGGCCTGCCGACCAGTCAACCGCTGACCTCCACATGGGTCGACGGGCTGTTCACCTGCGCCTACCGCTACGGCGACGCGGTGATGCCGGTGTCGGTCAAGCAGCTGCCCGACGTCAGGTCGGCCGAGGCGTACTTCGCGCAGCAGCAGGCCGCCGCGACCAACCCTGTCCCGTTCCAGGAGCTGGGCGATGCGGGATTCGCCACCAACAACGGATCGACCTTCATCCGCAAGGACCGATTCGTGCTGCGGGTCGACGTGAGCAAACTGCCCGACGTCCTGGGGCCGAAGGACACCCCGCGCAACCACGTCGGGATCGCCGTGGCCAGCGTGATCATCGGCTGCTGGGTCGAGGGCCGGAAGGTCACCGCACCGGCCGCCTCGGCGGCGCCGGTCACCTCCTCTGCGTCCTGAGGGCCGCGACACTCGACATCGGCGACAGCGGAGCCGCCCGGCTGAGCTGACCCGTCAGTCGCCGAGCATCGACTCGTACGGGCCGTGTTCACTGATCGGGCGGTAGGTGTCGTCGGCGGCTGCCGTGTGCAGCGTGGCGAGCAACGCGTCCGCGGGTGGCAGGTCCAGCTCCTCGCGGACCTGGGCACGGGTCTCGTCCAGCTCCGGGAAGTCCTCACGGATCTCGGCGTCGCACTCGGCGAGCCACGCCGCCAGGTCGTCGTCGAACGGCCGGGACAGGGCGTCGTGCAGGCTCGGCAGGCCGACCACGAGGGCGAGCGCGTCCCGCAGGTCGTGGGCGATCAGGCCGCCCTCCCCCTCCGATCCCGCGTACACCACCGCGCCGGTCGGCGTCAGCAGGAACGAGCCACCGGCGGCGTCGCCCGCGATCGGGGTCAGCTTCACCCCGCCGGCGAGGTGCACGTCCTCGACCGGGTCCAGCCGGGTGAGGTCGAAGTCGAAATGCACCGCCAGCTGCTCAGCGAGGCGCGGCGTCGCGCTGATCCGCGCGAGGAGATCCGTCACGCGCCCATCCTATCCAGCCGGTTGTCCGGCGGTGGTTGTCCGGCGGTGGTTGTCCGGCGGTGGTTGTCCGGCGGTGGTTGTCCGGCGTTGTTTGTCCGGCGTTGTTTGTCCGGCGCCTGCGGACCTGTCGGTCAACACGGCGGCCGTCCAGCGTGGACCCGGCCGACATCAACGAAAGGAGTGCAGATGCGTCAACGGATCGCAGGGATGTTCCTGACGGCGGTCACGGCCGCCACGCTCGCGGTGGCGGGCGGCGCCACGGCCGCGTACGCCGACCAGGGCTGGATCGGTCAGTGCCATCCGCAGCAATACGGGGGCTGGTGTGACGGCAACGGACCCGACTGGCAGTACCGGGGCTTCGTCTCGTGTGCCGCGCAGTCCAGCGGCAGCAAGGAGTACTACGGCCCGTTCCGGTGGGCGGGCGACAGGACCGGTTCGACGGCCAAGTGCTCGCTGGGCACCTCGTACAAGTCGGGCGGCGTCAAGACCTACTACAAGGGCACCTTGGTCGGCACCCACACCTGACCTGACACACCGCTGGCGGTCCACAGTGGACCGCCGAGAGATTGGAGTGTTTCCTTGTCACAACGAACCACAGTCCGGGCGGCAGCCTACAGCGGGGCCATGACGGTCGCGCTGGCGCTCGTCGCCGCGCTCGGCGCGCCGGCGTACGCCGAGGCCACGCCGAACGGCTCCGTCGTCGTGTCGCAGCAGGCCGGCGGTCAGGTGACGAAGGCGGACCCGTCGTGGACCGGCGACAAGCCGGCCGCGCCGGAACCGCCGGTCACCACGCAGGCGCTGTGCTCGGTGAACTGCCCGCTCACGCCGAGCGCGTCGAAGAGCATCACCCCGCCCGGCGGCACGACCGGGAACATCAACGCCTACGGCACCACCACCGCCGACGTGACCCGGCCGTTCCCGTACCTCGTGCCGTGCCAGGTGAACTACCGCAACAGCACCTCCACGGTGTCGTGGACCGGTTCCAAGCCGTACAACGCGACGAACGTGACCCAGACCGACACCTGGGACACCGACTCGATCGGCGTGTCCATCACGATCAGCAGCCCGCCCGGCGGTTCCTTCTCGCCGGCCAAGGGCACGCAGCAGTGGTCGACCACGACGGGCGACACCTGGCGTACCACGCACAGCTGGAACAACATCCAGATGCGCAGCTGCGCCTGGGGCCGGATCACCGGCGTCAACTTCAACGAGAGCGGCAGCTTCCAGTTCGGCTCCGCGTACTACGGCGTGCAGGCGTACTTCGGCGCCGGCGTCGTCGCCTGATCACCGGCCGGCCCCCGTGCGCGCGACGCACGGGGGCCGGTCCCGTCCACAAGGGAGCGTCATGAGCGAGCACGTCCGGCGGGCGCTGGCGGCCCTGCTGACCGTCACGGTCCTGGCGGCCTGCCAGTCCGGCCAGCGACCGCCGGCAGGCGCGTCCGCAACCCCGGCGGTAACCCCGGCAGCGAACCCGGCACCGGGCACCGCACCGGACGTGGGGCAGGTGCGGACGCTGCTCGCCGACTCGTGGGTCAGCGACGGCCGGCACGGCTACTTCGTCGACGACGCGTGGAGCGCGACGCGGTCGCCGTTCTCCCTCTACGACACGTACTGGCGGCTGCGGCTGGAACAGCCCGGCGGGACGGTCCTGGACCGCGACGCCGTGGCCCGCTGGCTGCCGGGACCGTTGCAGGGCCGGCAGAGCACCAGCCCGCTGCCCGCCATGGGCCAGATCAGCTACGCGGCGCGGATCGCGTCCATGATGGACATCCCGGCCAACGGCGCCGGCCCCGCGCTCGAGGCGCTGCGATCCGGCGGACGCTACCGCACCACCGGCACGTCGGCGCCGAACTGGGGCAGCACCGCCCTCGCCGTCGAAGCGCTCACCCTCTCCCGGCTGCCCGTCCCAGACGCCGTCACGGCAACCCTGCGCGCGGCACTGAGCGAGGACGGGCCGCCATGGACCGCCGCCACCGCCGTGGAGACGCTCATCCCCCAGCTGCAGGCGGCGGCCGCGCTGTCCGGCGCCGGCCTGCCCCCGCAACTGCTCGCCCGGCGCGTCCAGCAGGCGCTGCACGCACTCGGCGACCAGCCCGACGTCGTCTGGCTGGGCGCACAGGCGCAGCTGCGCGAGGACGCCGCCCGGCTCGGGATCCCCACGACCGCGTTCCCGCAGCGCGGGTGCGACCAGCTGCTCCGCCCCGACGGCACCGTCGCCGTCCCCGGCCAGGCGGCACCCGACCCGCAGCTCACCTTCTACGCGCGGGCCGTGGGCTGTGCGCGGACCGTCGTGCCACCGTCGCCACCGCGGTCCCGCGCCGGTTGGCCACCCGCCGACGGGATCGGCCGGGCGTTGCCCATCAGCCTCGCAGGTCTGCGGTTGGCTCGGATACTGGGCCCGCCCGACCCTGCGATGGACGACCGGCTGCGATCGACGCTGCTCGACACCTGGCTGCCCGCATTGTCGGGCCCGGCGCCGGCCGGCGGCATCGGACGGACCCTGGTCGCGTCCCGGCTGCGGATCCTCGCCGCCGAGGTCGCACCGGCCGAACGGACCCGCATCGACCTGGCCGTGGCCGGCGAGCGCCCCGACCTCCGCGACGACCTGCAGCGGCTGCTGTCCATGGTGGACGCCGCGCAGCTCGCCGACGACACGGCCCGCCGGGCCGCGGCGGCCGGCGTCCCGGCGTCCGGTCAACGGTCGATGTTCTCCGCCGCCGCCGAAGAACTGGCGGCACGGCTCGGCGGCGACCCGGCCCGGCATGCGAACGCCACGGCCACGACAACGGCGTTGCGCCTCGACGGTGGCCTCTACCTGGTGGCGGCCGAGCCCACCGGTACACCACCCGCGGACGCCGGCTCACTCACCGCGACCGTGCTGGCCGCCTGGATCACCGGAACCAGCGTCCCCGTCACCTGGTGGGCCGGCCGCGGCCTGTGCCGGGCCGGGCACTGCGGCGAGAACACGACCGAGGCGGCCGACCGCGACAGCACCTCCCTGCGCATCCTCGCGCTCATCCACGCCTGCGCCCAGCCCGCCTGCGGCCCCGGCATCCCCCTGCTGCTGTGAAACCGGCCCCGCGGGACGACCGCCGCACCTCCTCGATGCCGGAACGGCCGTCCACATCACCGTCGAAGGGTGAATTCCCGGCGTCCTGCGGCGACGCGCCGCCCGGTTCACGCAGGCTGAGGCCCGACGGGAAGGGGCCGGGATGCGGCGGATCGTGGACGGCGTGTGGGAGATCGGGTTCGGGTATGTGCACGCGCACCTGATCGCGGTGGATGACGGGCTCGTGCTCGTCGACACCGGGCTGCCGCGCAAGGCCGGGAAGCTGGCGCTCGCCATCCGCAGGACCGGGCATGACCTCGCCGACCTGCACACGATTCTGCTGACGCACCAGCATCCGGACCACAGCGGCTCGCTCGCCGACCTGCGACAGCGCACCGGGGCGCGGGTCGTCGCGCACCGGCAGGACGTCGCGGTCATCAGCGGCGAGCGGCCGCAGCCCCGGCACCATTGGGTGATGCGGTTGACGGCGCCGTTCCTGCGGGCGGCTCCGTCACCGGTGGACCGGGTGCTCGATGGTGACGGGCCGACCGGGGTCCCCGGGATCTCGGCGGTGCACACGCCGGGACACACGCCGGGGCACGTGTCGTTTCTGCTGGACCGGGCGGGCGGAGTGCTGTTCGCCGGGGACGCCGCCAGCGCGATGTTCGGGCGGGTGCGGGCGTCGCCGAAGCTGACCAACGCCGACCAGGCCCTCGCCGCGCGCAGCGCCGCCCGCCTGGCTGAGCTGGAGTTTCAGGTCGCGGTGTTCGGTCACGGCAGCGCGGTCACCGGCGACGCGGTGTCCCGGTTCCGCGACTTCGCCGCCCGCCGCCGCTGACCATGCGCCGCCGGTACCGGCGGAAGCGGGAGCGGAGGAGGTGGGATTCGAACCCACGGCGCCCCGTGGGGCGCCCGCCGTTTCCAGCGGCGGTTCCGAAGCCGGCCGGCTCCTCCGGGTGTCCCACCCGGTGGCCCGGGTGGGTGGTCCCGTCGGCGCGAGTTGAACGCGCTGTCTCCTCGTTATCAGCGAGGTGCCTCTACCGCTTCGGCCTCGACGGGTTGCCGGGAGGGCCGCCGCTGCGGGCGGACCTCCCGTGGTGCGATGACGACCGGATTCGAACCGGCGACCTCGGCCGTGACAGGGCCGCGCTCTGGACCAGGCTGAGCTACGCCACCAAGGGGTTGGAACGAAAAACCGCCCGGTCCCCTGTGCGGGGCGGGCGGCGTCGAGGAGTGGTCCTTCTATCCTCGTCGCCGTCGCGGCTGATCGCCGATGCGGTCAATGGGCAGCCCGACGGAGCATGCCGGCAGCTGCCGGATCTCCGTGGCGGTCCATGTCCTCATCGTGCGCTCCTGCCGGTGTGGGGTGTTTGTTGTTCGCCTTCGACGATACGAGCCGGGCGGCATCGGCGAAACCGGTTTTCCCCGGCGAGCCCTGCGGTGCGGGCCGGGCGCGCATACGATCCACAGTACGACGACCTGAGGAGGCGCAGCTGACGTGGCGAGATTCGTGACGATCGGATACGGCGACCAGGCGGGCTACGACCGCACCGACCCTGCGGTCCGGGACGAGGCGCACGCGCACGACGCTCGGATGCTCGCCGCCGGGGCCAGCGCCGGGCGGGCGGGCCCGCCGGTGCAGGTGCGCAACCACGACGGCAAGGGCGTGAGCGTGCAGAACGGGCCGTTCATGTCCGCCGGGCTGCCCCTCGCCGGGTTCGGGATCATCGAGGCCGACACCATCGACGAGGCCGTCGAGCTCGCGTCGCGGACGCCGTGCGCGGTCGCCCAGGGCGTCGTCGAGGTCTGGCCGCTGCTCGAATAGCGGCGCTGCTCAGGGGCGAGGGGCGCGGTACACCCGCGGCAGGACCGGGATGCCAGCCGCCGTGGACAGCCACGCGGCGAGCGGTTCGGCTCTGGTGTCGGTGTCGACCTCGTGGAAGATCTCGTTGTGCCGGCCCTGGCCCGAGATCGCGTGCAGGTGGACGGTCGGGACCTCGTTTCTTTCGTCCTCCCGGAGTTGCAGCGCCGCGACCCGTTCAGGGGGTCGCCGGAACCGGCCGTTGGAGACCCAGGCCCGCCCGCCGAACAGCCCGGCGGGCGTGAGGATCCACGCGTCCTGCGTCGCGGTCATGACGGCGGTGCCGATCGAGCCGCTCAGCACGATGAACACCATGCCGCACAGGATCGGCCCGCGTTCGCCGTGCACGTACATCACGATCATGTACGCGGTCAGCAGCAGCAGGCCGGTGACCGCGGCAATCGACGCGATCCGCCGCCACAGGGGTCGCAGCCGCAGCAGCACGAACGGCTGGCCGGTCGCGGGGTCGACGCGGTGCACGCCGTGCCAGCCCGGTGGCAGCCTTGGCGGGGACGGCGGTGGCCAGGTCCCGGGCGCAGGTGCACTCACGGCCGTCATTGTGTGCGGGTCGCGCAAGGCCGAGGACCGCGTGGCGCGGTGGGGGCGGGGGCCGGGGGCGCCCCCCCCCCCCGCCCACCCCCCCCCCGGGCGCGCGTGTGGGCCGGTTTGTGGTTGACCCACCCGGGGGGGGGGTT
>NZ_JBFAPO010000094.1:0-32205 GCF_040676755.1 Dactylosporangium sp. NPDC049525
GTGCCGGTGCGGGCGGGCTGGCCCTGGCTGGACCACTGGCCGATGGCGCCGGTCGTGCCGGTCCAGGAGGTCGCGCCGGACTCGAAGCCGGGGTTCAGCAGCTTCTGGCCGCTGCAGCCGGTCGGCGGCGTGGTGGGCGGGGTGGTCGGCGGAGTCGTCGGCGGCGTGGTGCTGCCGGAGACCGACGTCTGCCAGATCGTCGCGGCGACCCCGTCGGCGCTGCGGTTGAGCACCGTGGCGCTGATGTTGCTGGTGGTGTCGCAGGCCTGGTGGTAGCAGGAGTCGTAGGCGCTGTTGGCGGTGCCGCCCCACTTGGCCGCCTGGGCCGAGGTCTTCCTGGCGCTGGCGCCGGCGGCGTAACCGGAGGTCGGGATGCCGACCCGCTCGAAGGAGTAGTCGTCGGAGCGGCCGGCGCCCTCGGTGTTCTCCTCCGGCTGCAGGCCGAGGGAGTCCCAGTACGCCTTCATCGGCACGGCCGCGGCGGAGGTGATGTGGTTGATGAAGTAGCCGCCGTTGGTCGAGCCCACCATGTCGAAGTTGTAGTACGCCTTGATCTGGGTGCGCTGGGTGCTGGTCAGCGCGTTGGCGTAGAACGCCGAGCCCTGCAGGCCCTGCTCCTCACCGGCCCACCAGGCGAACCGGACGTGCCGGCTCATCGTGGGGTTCTGCTGCGCCAGGACCAGCGCGTTCTCCAGCAGCGTCGCGGAGCCGGAGCCGTTGTCGTTGATCCCGGGCCCGGCCGCCACGCTGTCCAGGTGCGCGCCGAACATGGTGATCTGGTCGGACGGCCCGCCCGGCCAGTCGGCGATGAGGTTGTTCGCCCGATACGTGCAGCTGGTGCAGGTCTGCTCGGCCACGGTGTACCCCGCCGCCTGCAGCTTGCCCTTGATGTAGGCGACCGAGGCGGTGTAGCCGGCGGTGCCGCTGCGGCGGGTGCCGCCGTTGCTGGTCGCGATGCTGCCGAGCTGGGACAGGTGGGCCTGCACGTTCGCGATGGCGATGTCGGGCGCCGCCGCGAGCGCGGGCGAGACGTTGGCCGGTGGCGAGGCGAGGGCCGGGATCGCCAGACCGGCGCCGACGAGCAGGAGCGCGGCGGACGCGGTCAGTGTCAGCGCCGCTGAGCGGGTTCTCATGGATGAGCTCCTCGATCGGAGGAAGGACAGTGGCGCGAGATTCGCACAGTTCGATGTCCGTCACAAGTGATCAAGGGCATACCACCCTGGGCATACCGCGGTGCCGCGTCCGCTTGACCTTGACACAGTGACAAGGCCTTCACTGGTCGCCAAGGAGGTGGTGGCCATGACCATGGCGATCGAGAAGGGGCTGGCGAACAGCAGCTCGTCGGTGCGGCTGCAGGCGGCCCTCGCCGCCGGCACGACCCCGGACCCGCGGCTCATCGAGACGCTGCTCGAGCGCTGCGCGCTCGAGCCGGACTTCTTCGTGCGCGACATGCTGACGTGGGCCCTCACCCGCCACGCGGCGACCATGACGGTCCCGAGGCTCGTCGGCGAGCTGCGTTCGGAGCGGGCGCAGGCACGCAGCCAGGCGTTGCACACGCTGTCCAAGGTCGGGGACCGGCAGGCGTGGCCGGCGATCACCCGGGCGCTGCTGACCGACGCCGACGACGAGGTGGCGCGCGCTGCCTGGCGGGCGGCGGTCGTGCTCGTGCCCGAAGGTGCGCAAGCCGGCCTGGCCGGCGTGCTGGCGACGCAGCTCGGGCGCGGCGGGCGGGAGACGCAGCTGAGCCTGAGCCGGGCGCTGATCGCGCTCGGCGAGGTGATCCTGCCGGCGCTGCGCGCCGCGATGGCGGGTCAGGACCCTCGCGTACGCCAGCACGCGATCGCCACGCAACGGCTGCTGCGCGACCCGGACGCCGGTTTCGAGTTCGCGGTCGAGGAGGCGAAGCGCGTCGTCGCCCTCGGCCCCACCGGGCAGGAGGGATGATGAGGCGGTGTTGATCGGTGACGTGGCACGACGGTCCGGCGTCAGCGCCCGCATGCTCAGGCACTACGACTCGCTCGGCCTGGTGCGGCCGACGGGTCGCACCGGTTCGGGCTACCGCGAGTATTCCAGCGAGGACATCCGGCGCATCTTCCACATCGAGAGCCTGCGGTCACTGGGGTTGTCGCTGCGTGAGGTCGGGCGCGCGCTCGACGATCCCGGCTTCACGCCCTCGGCGCTCGTCGAGGACCTCATCGACCAGACCCAGCAGCGCATCGCGAACGAGACGGAGCTGCTCACCCGGCTGCGCCAGATCGGCGCCGCGGAGCCCGCCGACTGGGCGGACGTCCTGCAGGTCGTCGCGCTCCTGCAGGCGCTGGGGTCGCCGAGCGCCGACCGGCGCCAGCGCGCGGCCCTGTCCTCCGGCGACGAGGTGCCGGTGCCGGTGGCGGCGCTGGTCGAGGCGGCGCTGCACGAGGCGGACCCGAACGTCGCCGGCGCCATTCGATGGGCGCTGGCCCGCTCGGGCGACGGTGGCGTGGCGCTGCTCGCGGAGGGCCTCGGCTCGCCGGTCGCCGAGGTGCGCAAACGCGCCGTCCAGTCCATCGCCGAGATACCGGACGACGCGGCGACCGCACTGCTGCGCGACGCCCTCACCAACGCCGACGTCGTGGTCCGCAGGTATGCGGCGCTGGCGCTCGGGACCCGCGGGGGCATCGAGGCGGTCCCGACGCTCATTGACATGATCGTCGGCAACACGAGCGACGCCGACGCCGCCGACGCGCTGAGCGCGCTGGCGGCCGAGCCCGCGGCGGCGGATCAGATCGCCACCAGGCTCGTCGACTGCCTCGCCGCAGGCACCGGCGGAGCGCCTGCGCGGCAACGACTGACGCAGGCGCTCGCCGACATCCCGGGGACCGTGGCGGCACGCGCCCTCACCGCGTTGTCCCACGACGAGGACCGTGCCGTCGCGCTCACCGCGACCTACGTGCTCACGCTCCGCGACGCGCGATGACCGGCCCTTCTAGTCCTTGTGCGTGAGCGCGGCCTGCTCGACCCGCTCCCGGTAAGCGGCCCACCATTGCGGATCGGTCTCGGGCAGGTTGGAGTTGCGGTCGTACAGGCCGGCGGCGCCGTCGATCGTCTCCCGCACGATGTCCGCATGCCCGGCGTGCCGGTGCGTCTCGGCGATCACGTGGATCAGGATCCGGTGCAGCGTCACGTTGCGGGTCTCCGGCCGCCACCACGGCACCAGACCGGGCGCGTCGAGGTCGAGCGCGTCGATGGTGGCGTCGGAGTGCGCCCAGATCCGCTTGTACAGTTCGACGTGGTGCTCGCGGGTCTCCTCGGCGGTGGCCCACATGTCGGCGTTGGACTCCGCGTCGTCGGAGATGTACGGGATCGGCTCCGGGAACGGCCGGTCGAACACGACGCCGAGATACTCCGACTCGACGGCGGCGGTGTGTTTCAGCAGCCCGAGCAGGTTGGTGGCGGTCGGGGTGAGCGGGCGGCGGATGTCGTAGTCGCCGAGCCCGTCGAGCTTCCAGAGCAGCGCGTCGCGCCCCTCCTGCAGATACAGCTTCAAGATGTCTTTCACCCGCAGATCCTCCACCACCCGGGCCGGCGCCGCCACGGCATTCGGGGCCGCGACGGCAGCGCACGGCTGCGCCTGGGCGGCGCAGCCGTGCGGTGACCCTACTTCCAGGACGCGGTCGCCCAGTCGTCACTGGACCAGTAGTGACCCGACCAGTAGTGCCCGGACCAGTAGTGACCCGACCAGTAGTGCCCGGTCCAGTCGGGGTCGGTCCACGTGGTGGCGCCGTTCCAGGGCGTGCCCGTCCAGGTCGCGGCCGCCCACGTCTTCGACGCCCACGAGGTGCCCGACCAGTTGTCGCCGGCGACGCGGTACCCCATCCAGGTGCCGCCCGACCAGCTGGTCGTGGCGGCGCTGCGCTGCGACCAGGTGGTCGTGTTGAGCGGGCCCCAGACGGAGTTGTCGCCGCTGAGCGCCACGTTGTCGCGCACCAGGCGGCTGGAGCCGCGCGCGTCGTCGAGCTTGCCGGTGCCGGAGGACTTGTTCCAGCCGGTCGCGTACAGGTTCTGCGAGGTGAGCGCCGCGCCGAGGTTGAGCGCGCGGATGTTGCGGGTCATGGCCAGCCCGGACACGAAGCTGGCGGAGGTGTTCAGGACGGTCTTGACCTGGTCCGGGGTCAGCGTCGGGCGGGCCTGCAGCAGCAGCGCGACCGCCGCGGAGGTGACCGCGGCCGCCTGGGAGCTGCCGCTGCCGCGCAGCAGGGTCGTGCCGACCTTCGCCGACGGATACGTCAGGTCCACGTTGGAGCCGGGGTCGGCGAGCGAGACGATCGACTCGCCGGGTGCGACGAAGTCGACGCTGCGGTTGCTGCCGCCGATCGTCGTGAACGAGGCGAAGTCGTCGTCGGCGGGGCTCGCCGTGCCCTTCGTCGTGCTGGCGGCGACCGCGATGACGGCCGGGTCGCTGGCCGGGTCGCTGACGACGATGTCGCCGTTGCCCTCGTTGCCGGCCGCGGCCACGACCACGACGCCCTTCATCCACGCCTGCTCGACCGCGAACTGCACCGGGTCGGTCCACGAGTTCGGGGTGCCGCCGGTGCCGTAGGAGATGTTGATGACGCGGATCGGGTTGGCCGGGTCGTCGTTGCGGTGCGCCACGACCCAGTCGATCGCCGCGATCATCTGCGACACGTCGACCGCGCCGTTGGCCGTGCCGACCTTGATCGACGTCAGCTTCGCCTTCGGGGCCAGGCCGACCGTGCCGGTGCTCGGGTCGTTGCCGACGATGATGCCGGCCATGTGCGTGCCGTGCCCGTACGTGTCGAGGTAGCGCAGATCCGGGTCCTGCGACTCGAACGACAGGTCGGGTCCGTTGACGATCTGGGCGGCGGGCAGCCCGGCGACCGGGGCGACACCGGTGTCGATGAGCGCGACCCCGACGCCGGCGCCGGTCAGCCCAGCCGCGGCGCCCGTGGACGCGTTGATGGACGCGCGCACCGCGGCGAGGGTCGTCCCGCCGGTGCCGGTGCTGCTGCCGAGCCAGGCGCTGGACGCCCAGCCGCCGTTGTTGGCCGAGTGGTGCGGGGGTGCCGCGGCGGCGCCGAGTCCGGCGACCGCTGCGGCCGTTGCCGCGACAGCGGCCGCGATCCGGCGTCCTGCCGCTGCCCGCCGCCGCAAAGCAGATCTGGGCATGGAAACTCCATTCCGGCCGCTGAACTGTTCGCGGCGCAAGATCTACGATGACTCGGCGCGGCCATGAAGTCACGGGCTGTGAGCCGTCTCGGGCCGCGCGGCCACCGGATCTGCCCGACCACCCGACGCGATGTCAGCCGGTGCCGGACGCACCGCACCGAGACCGCAACCGGCCCGGCACCCGAGCGGCTACCGGGCGGTCGTACCGGCTCACTCGCGCGTCAGCTCGTCGATGTAGGACGTGCAGTGCTCGGCCTTGCCGAAGGCCCTGGAGTCCAGCAGGTCGTGCAGGAACCCGGCGGTGGTGCGCAGGCCGGGGCCGGCCATCGTGGTCTCCCGCAGCGCGCGGCGCATCCGGGCGATCGCGGTGTCCCGGTCAGGTCCCCAGGCGATCACCTTGGCGATCAGCGGGTCGTACTCGGGCGGCACCGAACAGCCGGCATGGACGTGGGTGTCGACCCGCACGAACGGCCCGCCGGGCAGGATCAGCTCGACGATCCTGCCGGGCGCCGGGGCGAAGTGCCGGTCCGGGTCCTCGGCGTTGATCCGGCACTCGATCGCGGCGCCGCGCAGCTCGACGTCGGACTGGGCGAGGGTGAGCGGGTTGCCGGCGGCGACGCGGAGTTGCTCGGCGACGAGGTCGATGCCGGTGACCATCTCGGTGACCGGGTGCTCCACCTGGATGCGGCAGTTGACCTCCATGAAGAAGAAGTCCAGGTCGTCGTCGACGATGAACTCGAACGTGCCCGCCCCCTGGTAGCCGACGGCCTCCGCGCCGGTCACCGCCGCCGCGCGGAGCCGCTCGACCAGCTCGGCCGGCAGCGCCGGGGCCGGTGACTCCTCGATCAGCTTCTGCCGGCGGCGTTGCATGCTGCAGTCCCGCTCGCCGAGGTGGATCACCCGGCCGTACCGGTCGGCGAGGATCTGGACCTCGACGTGGCGGGCCCGGCGCAGGTACCGCTCGACGTACACCCGGCCGTCGGCGAACAGTTTCGCGGCGCTGGCCTGGGTCTGGCGGAAGACCTCCGGCAGCTCGGCGGCGTTCTCGGCCACGGCCATCCCGCGCCCGCCGCCGCCGGCGACCGCCTTGACGAGCAACGGGAAGCCGATGCGTGCGGCCTGGTCCTGCGCGCCGGCGAGGTCCAGCGGTCCGGTGCTGCCGGGCAGCAGCGGCAGGCCGGCCCGGGCCATCGCCGCCCGGGCGCTGTCCTTGCTGCCGAGGACCGCCAGCACCGACGCCGGCGGGCCGATCAGGGTAATGCCGAGCTGCTCGCAGGCCTCGGCGAGGTCGGGGTCCTCGGACAGGAACCCGTAGCCGGGGTGGATGGCGTCCGCGCCGGTATTGACGGCGGCCTGCAGGATCGCGGCGGCGTTGAGGTAGCTCAGCCGCGCCGCCGGCGGGCCGATGCACACCGTCTCGTCGGCCAGCCGCACCGCCATGGTGTCCGCGTCCCGGGTGGAGTGCACGGCCACGGTCCGGATGCCGAGCTCTTGGCAGGCGCGCTGCACCCGCAGCGCGATCTCGCCCCGGTTGGCGATGAGGACCTTCTCGAACATGGCTAGTCCCGTTCGATCAGCAGCAGCGGCTCGCCGAACTCGACCGGCTGGCCGTCGTCCTTGAGGATCTCCTGGACCCGCCCGGACACGTCCGCCTTGACCGGGATCATGAGCTTCATCGCCTCCAGGACGGCCAGCTGCTGGCCGGCCCGCACCGCCGTGCCGACCTGCACGAACGCGGGTGCTCCGGGCTCCGGCCCGCGGTAGAACGTGCCGACGGTGTCCGCCGTGATCTCGTGGACGCCTGCCGGGCGGTGGTCACCGGGCGGCGGCACTGCAGGCGGCACTGCAGGCGGCGCTGGTGACGGCGCTGCGACAGGTGCGGTCGGGGTCGCGCCGGAAGCAGGCGGCGGCCATTCCAGCTCCACCGCGACGCCCCGCGCCTCGACCCGGATGCGGCCCGGCAACGCCGGCAGGGCGGCCAGCAGGCGCAGGACCGATCCGCCGACGTCGGCCAGCGGGTCCGGCCCGGCCGGCTGCGGGCCGGCGTCGGTCTGCTCCGGGCGATGCGTTGTCAGCACGTCGGTCACGGCGTCTCCTCAACCTCGTCGGCGTCGAGCCCGGCCGGCCACGTGACGCAGTCCGCGCCGAAGCGGCGGAACCTCGCCCGGCGGTCGGCGCGCAGCTGGGCGGCGTCGAGGCCGGCCAGTTCGGCGAGGACCTGCCGGAGCGCTGCCCGCAGCCGCTGCGCGGCCTGCACCGGGTCGGCGTCGACACCGCCGTGCGGTTCCGGCAGCACCCCGTCCACGACGCCCAGCGCGAGCAGGTCCGCCGCCCGCAGCTTCAGCGCGCCGGCGGCGCGGGCCGTGGCCGACGGGTCCCGCCACAGGATCGCGGCGCAGCCCTCGGGGCTGATCACGGAGTACACCGCGTCGTGCCACATCAGCACCCGGTTCGCCACCCCGAGGGCCAGCGCTCCGCCGCTGCCGCCCTCCCCGGTGACCATCGCGACGACCGGGACGGGCAGGTCCGCCATCAGCTTCAGGTTCTCCGCGATCGCGACCATCTGGCCCTGTTCCTCGGCCCGTGCCCCCGGGTAGGCGCCCGGCGTGTCGATGAGCGTGATGATCGGCAGGCGGAGCTTGGCGGCCAGGCGCATCAACCGGGCGGCCTTGCGGTAACCGGCCGGCGTCGGCATGCCGAAGTTGCGCCGGTGCAGCTCCGCGGGGCTGTCCCCCTTCTGGTGGCCGATCAGCATGACGGGCGTGCCGTCGAGCCGGCCGAGGCCGCCGACGATCGCCGGGCAGTCGCCGGACACCCGGTCGCCGGCGAGCTCCCGGAACTCGTCCAGCAGCAGCGCGGCGTAGTCCAGCGTGGTCGGGCGGTCGACGCACCGGGCCCGGCGGACCACCGCCGCCGCGTCGTCGTCGGGGAGCCGTCCGGGTTCGCGGACCACCACGCCGTCGTCGTCCTGGCACGGCCCGGCGGCGGCACGCCCGTCTCGGGGGCGGTACGCGCGCAGCACCGCCCCGAGGTGCCGGCGCAGGGTCGCCCGCGGGGCGATGAAGTCGATGAAGCCCCGGTCGAGGAGGAACTCCGCGGTCTGGAAGTCGGCCGGCAGCCGCTCACCGATGGCCTGTTCGATGACCCGCCGGCCGGCGAAGCCCAGCCGCGCGCCGGGCTCGGCGACCGTCACGTCGCACAGCGTGGCGAACGACGCGGCCACCCCGCCGTACGTCGGGTCCGTGACGAGCGAGACGGTCAGCACCCCCGCGGCGTCGAGATCGGCGAGCATGGCGCTGGTCTTGGCCATCTGCATCAGCGCCAGCGCGCCTTCCTGCATGCGTGCTCCGCCGGAGGCGGTGACCAGCAGCAGCGGGGTCCGCCGGCGCAGCGCGAGCTCACCGATCCGGGTGATGATCTCACCGACGGCGCAGCTGAGGCTGCCGCCGAGGAACCGGAAGTCCATGCAGGCGACCAAAACCGGGCAGCCTTCGACGGCACCGGCGGCGCCCTGCACCGCCTCCGTCAGGCCGGTGCCGGCCCGCGCCGCCGCCAGCCGGTCCGGGTAGGGCCGGGTGTCGGTGAACCGCAGCGGATCGACCGCGCTGACGCCGAACTCCAGCGGCTCCGCCGAGCCGGGGTCGAGCAGCTGGGTGAGCCGGTCCTGCGCCGACAGGGCGCCGCAGCGGCCGCATTCGGGGCACACGCCGTGGTTGCGGACCCAGCGCCGGACGAACACCACCGACCGGCAGCCGTCGCACAGGTGCCAGTCGGCGCGCGTGCCGGGCGCGGTGGCCGCCGTCATGTGCGGTTCGCCGGCTGCCCGGCGATCTGCTCGTTCACGGCGGTGAGCAGCTCGGTGGGGCCGTGCAGTTCCAGGAGCTGTTCATCCGGGATGAGCACACCGTAGTCCCGCTTGAGCTTCGACGCGGTGTCGATGAGGGCGAGCGAGTCGAAGCCGAGCTCGTCGAACGACGCGTGGGTGAGGTCGCCCTGCAGGGCGTCGTCGCCGCCGGCGCAGGTGATGAGGAGCTCGCGGAGCTCGTCGATGCTGATGCTGGTCTGGCTCACGGTCAGCTCCCCTGATCGAAGGTACGGATGACGACGGCCGCGTTGAAACCCCAGCGGCCGCGGGCCAGGACGAGGGCGGTGCGCACCGCGGCCGGGCGGGGCTCACCCAGCACGAGATCGATGCCGTAGCCGGCGGGCACCTCGGTGGTGCCGAACGTCGGCGGTATCACGCCTTCCCGGATGCTCATCAGCGCCGCGACGACGTCGAGCATCCCGCCGCCGGACAGGACCCGCCCGGTCAGCGCCTTCGGTGCGGTGACCGGGACGCCACGCACGCCGAAGATGTCGCGGAGCGCCTCGGCCTCCGACCGGTCCAGCTCCGGCACCCCGGCCGCGTCGGCGAACACCACGTCCACGTCGCCGGCGCCGGCACCGGCGTCGGCCAGCGCCGCCTCGGCGGCACGGCGCAGCCCGGGCGGGCGGCCGGAGTCGGGGGCCGGGTCGAACGTCGCCGCGTATCCGGCGATCTCGCCGTACGCGCGTGCGCCGCGCAGGCGCGCCGCCGCAGCGTCCTCGACCACGCAGATGGCGCCGCCCTCACCCGGGAGGTAGCCGGCCGCCCGGACGTCGAACGGCCGGTACGCGACGGCCGGGTCCGGGTCGGTGCTCACGCGCCCGCTGGCCAGGTGCGAGGCCCAGCCCCATGGGTCGAACGCGGAGTCCACGCCGCCGCTCACGACGAGCGGGACACCGCCGCGCACGGTGCGCCGGGCGTGTCCCAGCGCGTCGAGGCCGCCGGCCTGTTCGGCCACGAATGCCGTCGACGGGCCGCGCATACCGTGCCGGATCGAGATCTGGCCGGTGTTCACCGCGTAGAACCAGGCGAAGGACTCGTAGACGCTGACGTGGTCCGGGCCCCGGCTCCACAGCTTGTTGAACTCCCGATGGGTGAACTCGAAGCCGCCGGAGGCGTTGGCCGTGACGATGCCCATGTCGTAGTCGGCGATGGCGTCGGTGTCGACGTCGGCGTCCTCGATCGCGGCCTGGGCGGCGATCAGCGCGAGCCGGGTCGACACGTCGGTCTGCTGCATGAGCCGGCCGGGAAGGTACGCGGCCGGGTCCACGTGGTCCACCAGGCCGGCCAGCCGGGCCGGGTACCCGGAGGTGTCGAACCGGTCCAGTTCGCGGATGCCGCTGCGGCCGGAGAGGGTGGCCGCCCAGTACTCCTTGACCCCGAACCCGTTCGGCGCGACCACCCCGAGTCCCGTGATGACGCTCATGCGCCCGACCGCCCCGGCTGGGTGAGCACCATCGCGCTCTGGAAGCCGCCGAAGCCGCTGCCCACGGTGAGGACCGTGTCGGTGCGGTGTTCCCGGGCGGTGTTCGGGACGTAGTCGAGGTCGCAGACCGGATCCGCGACCTGCAGATTCGCCGTCGGTGGCACGGTGTGGTGCTGCATGGCCAGCAGCGAGGCCGCGATCTCCACCGAGCCGATGGCGCCGAGCGAGTGCCCGACCATCGACTTGATCGAACTGACCGGCGTCTTGTAGGCGTGCTCGCCGAGGCTGCGCTTGAACGCCGCGGTCTCGTGCCGGTCGTTCTGCTTGGTGCCCGAGCCGTGCGCGTTGATGTAGTCCACATCGGACGGATTCAGCCGCGCCTGGTCCAGGGCGGCCCGGATCGCCTCGGCCATCTCCCGGCCGTCCGCCTTCAGCCCGGTCATGTGGTAGGCGTTGCACCTGGTGGCGAAGCCGCCCACCTCGGCGTAGACCCGGGCGCCCCGCCGCACCGCCGCGGTCAGCTCCTCCAGGACGAACACCGCCGCGCCCTCGGCGAGCACGAAGCCGTTGCGGGTGCCGTCAAACGGCCGGGACGCGTGGGCGGGGTCGTCGTTGTAGGTGGTCGTGGCCTTGATGGCGTCGAAGCAGGCGACCACGATCGGGGTGATCGGGGTGTCGGTGGCACCGGCGATCATCACGTCGGCGCTGCCCTCGCGGATCAGCGCCGCGGCGTGCCCGACGGCGTCCAGCCCGGAGGTGCAGCCGTCCGAGACCATCGCGACCGGCCCTTCGGCGTTGACCGCCCAGGCGATCTCGGCCGGCATGCTGCTGGGGACCATGTAGTCGAACATGTGCGGGGACAGGTGGTCCGTCGACATGTTCCAGGTGCGGCCCGAGTCCGACAGCACCAGGTATTCCCGCTCGAGGCTGGTCGCCGCGGCCACCGCGCTGCCCAGGCTCACGCCCGTCCGGTGCGGCGGCAGGGCACCGAGGTCGATGCCGCTGTCGGCGACCGCGTCCCGGGCGCAGACGACCGCGAACTGGGTGGCCCGGTCCATCCGCCGCAGTTCCCTGGGGGTGAGCCCCTCCCCCGCCGCGTCGAAGTCCACCTCCCCGGCGACCTGCGACCGATACGGCGCGGGGTCGAAGAAGGAAATGCGCCGGGTCGCCGTCCGCCCGGCGGACAGCAGCTCCCAGAACCGTTTCGTGTCCAGCGCTCCGGGGGCCCGTACACCCATTCCGGTAATGACGACCCGACGATTCATGACGCATCACCGGGAATACGGATCCGATCCATTCGCATGGCCTCCGTGCTCAGTTCCGGATGTTTCCGACCGCGATTGTGAAATTAGCGGTGCTCGCTCAATCCCCACTCAATCGATGCTCGAACAGCGGCACCGGTCAGGCGCGTCGCCAGTCCATGACGACGGCGTCGTGCGGGCCGCCGAGGCGGCGCAGCAGCCGCAGGCCGCCGCCGTCCACGGTCGCCTCGCGCACCTGCTCGGTGTTCACCACCCGGGGGTGCGAGCCGATGAGCACCTCGTGCACGACCGTCTCGCCGTGCACCCGCCAGCGCCCGGAGTAGCCCAGGTAGTCGTCGGCGGACCCCAGGTAGGTCTGCGGCGGCGCGGTGCCCGGGCCGGTCCGCATGAGGCTGGCCGCCATGTAACCGTCCTCGTGATAGATGAGCAGGCCGTCGGCGTGCTCACCCATCGGACCCTCGCTGGCGGAGCCGTCGTCTTCCAGATAACGGTGGGCCACCAGCCGCCACACCCCGACGAGGTCCTTCTCAGACAGCATCTGCGCTCCTGACGTCCCGGACGAAGTCCGGCCGCTGCGCCGAGCGACCGGTGCCGGCGCCAACTGTGCCGGGGGCGGCTCAACGCTCGCTCAAGCGCGGTCCGGTTTGAGTGCGCCTCGTGCGCGCGTGTGTAGAACAGCACCGTCCAGGTCGGCCACACATCGAGGAGTTTCCATGATTGTCGTCACCGCTCCCACCGGTACCATCGGCCGCCAGGTGCTGGCCGCCCTCCTGCGGTCCCGCCAGCCGGTGCGGGTGATCGCGCGGGATCCCTCCCGGCTGGCCGCCCACGTCCGCGAGCGCGTCGAGGTCGTGCCCGGCTCGCACGGCGACCCCGGCGTCGTCGACCGCGCGTTCGCCGGCGCGGACGCGGTGTTCTGGCTGGCGCCGGTCGACCCCCGGGCCGCGAGCCTCGACGCCGCCTTCGCCGGCTTCACCCGCCCGGCGTGCGCCGCGCTCACCCGGCACTGCGTCGCGCGGGTGGTCGGCATCTCCGCGCTCGGGCGGGGCTTCGGCCGGCCGGCCGGGCTGGCGACGGCCTCGCTGGCGATGGACGACCTCATCGCGGGCACCGGCGTGCACTACCGCGCGCTGGTGATGCCGGCGTTCATGGAGAACATGTTCATGCACGCGGCGTCGATCACCGGGCACGGCGTGTTCGGTTCGCCCGTCGCGGCGGACCTCAGGCTGCCGACCGTCGCCACCCGCGACGTGGCCGCCGTCGCCACGCGGCTGCTCATGGACCGCGACTGGAGCGGCCAGGGCAGCGTCGCGCTGCTGGGCCCGCAGCTGCTGTCCTTCGACGACATCGCCCGGATCGTGTCGCAGGTGCTGGCCACGCCGGTGCGATACCAACAGGTCACGGCGGCCGCATACCACGCGGCGATGATCGGGGCCGGCATGACCGAGGCGATGGCCCAGGGCCTGGTCGACATGCTGCTGGCCAAGAACGAGGGGCTGGACGGCCTGCAGGCGCGCACCCCCGGGTTCACCACGCCGACCACGTTCCGCTCCTGGTGCGAGCAGGTGTACCGGCCGGCGTTGCTGGCCGCGGTCACGCCGGGGGCGCAGGTTCAGCGGTGATTGAGGATTCTTCGAGCCGCGCTGCCTAGCGTCGGGTCGTCGCAGTGCAGGACCCCCAGTCCGCGCGGCGCCCGACATCCGCCGCGCGATTCGCATCCGCCGCGCGTTCACATCGGAGGAGAGCCCATGATCGTGCACACCCTCATCTACCGGTTTCCCCCGCAGGCCGGCACGGAGCGGGTCGAGCGCTTCTTCGACGGCCTGCGCGACCTCGCGGTCGGATCCGGTCTGGTGTCGGCGTTCGGCTGGCAGCCGCACGTACTGCTGCCGGTCGACGAGCGGTCCAAGGGCATGACCGCGACCCACGTCGCGCAGTTCTCCTGCGAGGACGTGGCGACCCTGCGGAAGTTCTCGGAACTGGCGTCCGTGCACGAGTTCATCGCCGGGTGGCGCGACGAACTGCACTACGACGCCGCGTACGCCAACCACGAGCAGATGCTGCCACCGGGCAGCGGAACGGAGAACGCCATGTTCCACACCGAGCACACCGTGACCGTCGAGGCGCCCGCGGACGTCGTCTACGCCGTCCTGGCCGACATCGGCGGCTACGCGAAGCTGTTCCCGCCCACCGAGTCCTCCACGCTGCTGGAGGAGAGCGACACGCACCAGATTGCCCGGCTGGTCGTCGACGTCAGCGGGCAGCTACAGAGCTGGGTGACCCGCCGTGACCTGGACCGTGAGCACCGCGTGATCGCCTACCGGCAGCTGGAGAACGCCCCCATGATCCAGTTCATGGGCGGCGAGTGGCGCGCGCTGCCGCTGGACGACCGGCGGACCCAGCTGGTCATCACCCACGACTTCGCCGCCCGCCCGACCGACGCCGTGCCCTCCCAGGAGAAGGCCACCGAGCTGCTGCGGGCCGCGGTCGACCGCAACAGCCACGCCGACCTCGACGCCGTGCGCCAGGAGGCGGAGCGGCGGGCGCCGGTCGTCGGGAGCCCGGCGTGACCCGACGGCTGATCGACCTGAGCGTGCCGGTCCTGGACGGTCCGAGCGAGGCCACGCCGGTCGAGGTCACCGTGATCGACCACGGGGCCGCCCCCGCCGCCCTGGGGCTGCGGCCGGAGGACTTCCCCGAGGGTGAGGCGATCTCCAACGAGACGGTCACGCTCACCACGCACACGGGCACGCACATGGACGCGCCGCTGCACTACGGGCGGCACAGCGGCGGGCAGGAGGCGGCGGCCATCGACGCGGTGCCGCTGGAGTGGTGCTTCGCCCCCGGGGTCCGCCTCGACCTGCGGCACGTCCCGCCGGGCGCCGGCATCACCGCCGGCGACGTGGAGGGCGCGCTGGCGAAGATCCCCCACGAGCTGCGGCCGGGCGACATCGCGCTGATCTGGACGGGCGCGGACCGGCTGTGGGGCGCCGAGGCCTACCGCACCGAGCACCCGGGCATGACCCGTGAGTCCACGGCGTACCTCGTCGAGCGCGGCGTCACGGTCATCGGCATCGACGCGTGGGGCTTCGACCGGCCGTTCGCCTCGATGCTCGAGGACTACCGCGCCGGCAACGACAACCGGGTGCTGTGGCCCGCGCACCTCTACGGCCGCGAGCGGCCGTACTGCCAGCTGGAGAAGCTCGCCAACCTCGACGCGCTGCCCGACGCCGTGGGCTTCACCGTGGCGTGCTTCCCGGTCCGACTCGCCGGGCTCGGCGCGGGGTGGACCAGGGTGGTCGCGATCGTCGACGAGCGGTGACCGGCGCGGCACACCTGCCGCCACGCCGGAGATCCTGGGTGCCTTGAGCGCCCTTGGTACCCCCAGGGCACGCGGGCGCCCGAGATCCGCTCAGCCGGCCGGCCGGATGGCGGGCGCCCACAGCTGGTCGGCGTCACCGGCGGCAAGCCGCCCACGGTAGACGCCGATCTTGTGGTCGATGAGTTTCAGGTTGTCCTGCAGCTCGGTGATCTTCGCCAGGACGTCGGCCCGGTGCTCCTCCATGAGCGCGAGCCGTTCCTCCTCGTTGCCGTGGCCGTCGGCGACGAGCTCGGCGTAGCGCCGGATGGCCTTGATCGGCATGCCGGTGGCCCGCAGCCTGGTGCAGACCCCGATCCAGTCCAGGTCCACCTGGTGGTAGCGGCGCCGGCCGCCCTGGGTGCGGCCGACGTCGGTGATCACCAGCCCGGCCCGCTCGTAGTAGCGCAGCGTGTGCACGCTGACGCCGGTGCGCTGGGCCGCGTCGGCGATGGTGATGCCCACCTCCCCCGCGGCGGGAGTGGGACGGGGTCGGGTGACCTGCTGGAGCGATGGCTTGACTTCGAGCACACTCTAAATTCTAGCATCGTGACGAATCGCCAGAAGTTTCCCGCGTGGACGCCGACCGGGCCCTGTTGATTGGACTCTGATGACTGAACTCAGCCAACGCCAACGATCGCTCGTGCTGGCCATCTGCTGCGCCAGCATGATCGTCGTGGTCATGGACATCTCCATCGTCAACACCGCACTGCCCCGGATTCACCGCGACCTGAACGCGTCGGTCACCGGCCTGCAGTGGACGGTCGACGCCTACACGCTGGTGCTGGCGGGGTTCCTGTTGCTGGCCGGGTCGACCGCCGACCGGTTCGGCCGCAAACGAATCTTCCAGATCGGCCTGGTGGCCTTCGGCCTCGGGTCACTGCTGTGCGGCCTGGCGGACAGCATCGAGTGGCTGATCGCGGCGCGCGCCGTCCAGGCGATCGGCGGCACCATGCTCAACCCGGTGGCGATGGCGATCATCGCGAACACCTTCACCGTCCCGGCCGAGCGGGCCAAGGCCATCGGCGTGTTCGGCTCGATGTCCGGCCTGTCGCTGGCGCTCGGCCCGATCCTCGGCGGCGGCCTGGTCGACGCGTTCGGCTGGCGCTCCATCTTCTACATCAACGTGCCGATCGTGCTCGTCGCGGTGGTGCTGACCACGCTGTTCGTGCCGGAGTCGCGGGCACCCCGAGCCCGCCGGTTCGACCCGGTCGGGCAGCTGCTCGTCATCGCGGTGCTCGGCAGCGTCGTCTACGCCATCATCGAGGCCAACCGGGTCGGCTGGACGTCACCGCTCATCCTCGTGCTGCTCGGTGTCGCCGTCCTGGCCACGGTGGGCGTCGTCGTCTACGAGCCGCGCCGGGCCGATCCGCTGCTGGAGCTGCGGCTGTTCCGCAGCGTGCCGTTCAGCTCCGCGATCCTCATGGCGCTGTTCGCGCTGTGCGCCTTCGGCGCGTTCCTGTTCGTCACCACGCTCTACCTGCAGCAGGTGCGCGACATGTCGGCCTTCCAGGCAGGGCTCAGCCTGCTGCCGGTCGGCGCGCTGATCGCGCTGCTGTCGCCGTACACCGGCAAGTTCGTCGGAGCCCGCGGCCCGCGGCTGCCGCTGGTCGTCTCCGGCACCGCCCTCGCCCTCGGCGGGCTGCTGTCGCTGTCCTTCGAGCCGGCCACCCCGCTGGTGCTGGTGCTGGCCGTCTACCTGCTCTTCGGCGTGTTCCAGGGCACGATCAACCCGCCGATCACGAACACCGCCGTGTCGGGCATGCCCCGGTCGATGTCGGGCGTGGCGACCTCACTGGCCTCCGCCGGCCGGCAGACCGGCACCACCCTCGGCGTCGCGATCGCCGGCACCATCGTGGGGTCGGTCCGCGGCGGGACCGCGTTCACCGACTCGGAGCACGGCGTGTGGTGGCTGGTGTTCGGCCTCGGCCTGGGCATCCTCGCGCTGGGCCTGATCAGCACCGGGACCTGGGCCAAGCGCACCGCCGAACAGGCGGCGGCGCTGTTCGAGGAGGTCGACGCCGGCGCGCCCGCCCCGGGCGGGCAGCCCGGCCGGCGGCCGGAGGCCAAGCCCGCGGCCCAGATCGGCGCCCCGCGGGGAACCCGGCCGAGCTGACTTGTAAGGGACCGCCGTCACGCGGGGAGCCGGCCCGATCGCCCGCTCCCCGCGCGACTGGGGACGCTGTTCGGGATCAGCCGGCCGGGCGCGCGGTCGGGGACTGCGCGCCGTTCGGGCCGCGATTCACCACCGTGCCCCCGCCGACCAGCTCCGGCCGGCGCAGCGGGCGCAGCGCCGGCTCCAGGCGGGCCAGCTCGTCGAGCATCGCCGCGGCGGCCTGCGCCATGGTCTCGTCGGCGTGGAACTGCCCGTCGCTGATGAACCGCGGGTGCCACGCGATGTGGACGGCCTCGACCGCGGGCACCATCCGCAGCGTCGTCACGACCTGCTTCAGCTGCTGCACCGCCCGGGTGCCGGCGGCGATGCCACCGTAGGAGACGAAGCCGACCGGCTTGTGGTGCCACTCGACGTGCAGATAATCGATCGCGTTCTTGATCGTGGCCGGATAGCCGAAGTTGTACTCCGGGGTGACGAACACGACCGCGTCCGCCGCGGTCACCCGCGTGCTCCAGTCCCTGGTGTGCTGCCGCGTGTACTGCCCGAGCCGGGGGATGTTCGGCTCGTCCAGCAGCGGCAACGCGAGCTCGGCGAGGTCGACGACGGTGACGTCGAAGCCCCCGTGCGCCCGGGCCCGGTCGGTGAACCAGCGTGCGATCGGCAGCCCGGCCCGGCCGGGCCGGGTGGAGCCGACAATGATCATGAGCTGCGACATGGAACCTCACGCCTTCCTGCTGAACACGGCCTGCTGACATGGACTGCTGAACACGGCCTGCTGACATCGCAACGCTGCGCGCCGCGGGTCGTCGCGGCGCGCAGGGTGATGGGGGGATCTCGGCGGTCACCGCCCGGCGTCCGCCCTCGCCTTCTCGTTGACCGGCGCGTCGAGCACCTCACGCCGGTAGCTCTCGATGATGGCCATGTACTCCTTCTGCTCCTGCACTCCCACACCGCAGAAGCTGAGCGAGGCGGCGATCTCCAGTGCCACCACGTCGAAGTCGTGCTCGGTCGCGGTCATGTCCTTGTGCGCGACGTGCATGTCGCGCCCCGGATAGCATTTGGGCCCGCCGGTCACCTCGACGGACCAGGCGGTCACCATGAACTTGAACCCGGGCCGGCCGTTGCGCTCGTGCATCTTCGCCACATACGGGTTGCGGTTGGCCCACACGTTGTCGAAGAGCCGGTCGGTGAGCACGTCCATGATGGCGGCGATCCCGAAGCTGCCGCCGAGACGCTCGTACAACGTCGGCGTCTGCCCCGGTTGCGTGCCGGCCGCCGCAGTGGTGGTGGTTTCCGTCATGCCTTCTCTCCTCGCGTCGCCTACTTGCGGATGTACTGGTGGAGCAGGACCTCGTCGGCGGGGCTCAGCCGGTCGGTCGCCAGCTTCGCCTGATGCCAGTACGGGTAGAGCAGTGGCGCGGCGCTCACCGCGTCCAGCCGGGCCCGCTCGTCGTCGGCCAGCCGCAGGTCCGCGGCGGCAAGGTTCTGCGCCAGCTGTTCCTCGGTCCGGGCGCCGATCACCAGCGACGTCACCGCCGGCCTGCCCAGCAGCCAGGCCAGTGCCACCTGGGCGGGCGCGACGGCGCGGTCCCGGGCGATCCCGACCAGGGCGTCGACGATGTCGAAGAGCTGGTCCTCGTTGCGCACCGGTGGCTCGTCCCAGCCGGCGAAGCGCCGGGACCCCTCCGGTGGCGGCTCGCCCCGCCGGTACTTGCCGGACAGCAACCCACCGGCCAGCGGGCTCCACACCAGCACCCCGACACCCTGGTCGACGGCGGTCGGGACGAGTTCGTACTCGGCCTCCCGCGCCTGCAGCGAGTAGTAGATCTGCTGGCTGACGAACCGGGTGAGGCCGAGGCGGTCGGCGGTGGCGAGGGCCTTCATCAGGTGCCACCCCGAGTAGTTCGAGCAGCCGACGTAGCGGATCTTGCCGGCCCGCACGAGTGCGTCCAGTGCCGACAGGGTCTCCTCCAGCGGCGTCGCGCCGTCCCACGCATGCACCTGGTAGAGGTCGATGTGCTCCGTGTCGAGCCGGCGCAGGCTGTCCTCGCACGCCTTGATCAGGTGGTGCCGGGACAGGCCGGCGTCGTTCGGGCCGCGGCCCGTCGGCATCCGCGCCTTCGTGGCGATGAGGGTGCGGTCCCGGCGTCCCTTGAGCACCTGGCCGACGATCTCCTCGGACCGGCCGCCGGAGTAGGCGTCGGCGGTGTCGATGAGGTTGACGCCCGCGTCCAGCGCGAGGTCGACCTGGCGGGTGGCGTCGGTCAGGTCGGTGGTGCCCACCTTGGCGAACACCCCGCTGCCGCCGAACGTCAGCGCGCCCATGGTCAGCACGGACACCCGGAGTCCGGACCTGCCCAGTTGTCGGTACTGCATGCAGCCGCCTCTCGGATCGCGTTGCGGGTGGGCGCTACCGGACCGTGTCGCGCCAGGCCACCAGCGCGGCCAGCGACGCGAAGTCGTAGCCGCCGGCGGCGGGCTTGAGCTCCGTGACGTGCAGGGTGATGCCCTCGGCGAGGAGCACGTCGGCCGCGGCGGCGGTCGTCCAGTTCGTGGCCCGTTCGATCAGGCCGTCGTCGCGACCGGCGGCCGCGGCGTACTGCTTGACGAGGTCGTTCTTCCGCCGGAAGGTCGCCACGTCCAGCCCGCTGTGCCAGATGTGGGCGTGCCGCCCGACGAGGGGCAGCGTGCGCCGCTCACCCGCGCCGCCGATGAGGATCGGGATCGGCCGGACCGGCGGCGGGTTCAACTGGGTGAGCCGGTGCTCGATGCGCCGCACGCCCTCGGTGAACGTGTCCATCCGGGAGCGGAGGGTCCCGTGGTCGTAGCCGTAGGTGCGGTAGTCCTTCTCGTACCAGCCGGCGCCGACGCCGAGGATCAGCCGCCCGCCGCTGATGTGGTCGACGGTGCGGGCCATGTCGGCGAGCAGGTCGGGGTTGCGGTAGCCGATCCCGGTGACGAGCAGGCCGATCTCGGCCCGGGTCGTCACCTCCGCCCACGACGCCAGCGCGGTCCAGCCCTCGAAGTTGGTGACGTCCGGCTGTACCGGCTCCAGCGCGATGCCGTCGGCGGTGCGCCGGACCGCGGGCGCGTGGAAGTGGTCGTAGCCGAACACGATGTCCGCGCCGAGCTCCTCGGCCCGCAGGACCGCGCCGCGCCAGGTCCGGTAGTCCGGTGCGCCGCCGGGCCAGACGTGCGCGGCGACCCGGACGCGAGCGCTCATGCCGGTTTCGTCGCCGAGAGGATGCCGTGCACCACGAAGGTGCCGGGGAGCAGCCCGGCCGGGTCCTGGCTGACCGTGCGGGTGCCGGTGAACCCGCACTCCTCCAGCAGGGCCTGATACGTCGACATCTTCTGCGGGCCGCCCTGGCCCATGGTGCAGCCGAGGAAGAACGCGGGGAAGAAGTCGATGTCGACGGCCGCGGACTCGCGGATGTTCTCCGGGTACACCGGCACGAGGATGTTGACCTGCCCGCCGGGGTTCAGCGACCGGTGGACGCCCCGGAGGATCTTGCGCACCTCGTCCTTGTCCCACATGTCCAGGAAGTGCTTGATCAGCACGACGTCGTTGCCGGCCGGCACGCTCTTGAAGACGTCACCGCCGACGAAGGAGCACTGCCCCTCCAGGCCGTGGGAGCGGAAGTTCTCCAGCGCCTCGGCCTCCTTCTCGGGCAGGTCGAAGGTCGTCACGTGCAGGTCGGGTGAGCCTTTGAGCTTGTGGGTCAGGATCGCGCCGAGACCGGTGTTGCCGGCCAGGTCGAGCACCCGCGAGCCGGCCGGGACGTCGATGTTGTCGAAGAACCAGGGGTCGATGTGGGCGGTGACGTTGTCCATCAGCGTCGCCCAGGACTGCCGCAGGTCGCTGTGCTCGGCCACGGCGTCGTACAGGGTGCCGCCGTGGAAGCCGTACAGCTCCTCCAGGCCGACCAGCCGGCCGGCCCGCACGCTGTCGGTCAGGTAGAAGACCTGCCGGAGCATGGTCACCTTGATCATGTTCATCAGCAGGAGCACCCGCTGGATGTCGGCCTCGGGCACCGCCGCGAGCGCGTCGAGGGCGTAGCCGCCGGTCCGTTCGTCCTGCGCGACGAAGCCCTCCTTGACCAGCAGCAGCAGGAGCTGCTCGACGGCGTCCGGGGCGGCGCCGACGGCGTGGCCCAGCTCCGCCGCGGTCTGGCCGTCCCGCCGGCGCAGCTCGTCGATCAATCCGAGCTCGAAGCAGCTCAGCAGGTTCATGAACCGTGCGGGTCCGACCATGAAATCGGTGAACCGGTGCAGCGCAGCTGTTGCGGACATCTTGGCTGTGATCCCTTCGAGTCAGATGGGCAGGACCGGCGCGGCGTGGCCACCGGCCCGGGCGCCGGTCATCGGCGCGGGCCGGGTCCGACGGCTCCGGCCCGGCCCGTGGCGATGTGGTGCGGCGGCCGGTGGCGGGCGACGGACCCGCCCGCCCCGGCGGCGGATCAGGTCAGCACGCCTGCGAACCCTCGACCGGCGGCCCGAGGTGCTGCACCTGGAACTCGGTCGGCGCGGGCTGCCCGGCGCGGAATGCCTTGAAGACGTTCTCCAGGCCGCCCGGGGTGGAGACGGTCAGCCCCGAGGCCGTCACGGAGCCCGCGTTGGAGAAGGAATGCGGCGTGTTGCGGGGCATCCAGGCCAGCTGCCCGGGTCCGAGGACATGGCGGTCCGCACCGATCTGGAACCGCACCTCACCGGACAGCACGTAGAAGGCCTCGTCGAAATTGTGCTGGTGCAGCCCGGGACCCTCCTGGCACGGCTCCAGCGCCCACTCCAGCAGGCTGAACGCTCCGCCGGTGTCCTCACCGAGCACCTTGAAGGCGGTCCGGAACCCCTCACCGCCCTGCGAATTCGGCCGGGCCTCCGCCGGCTGGAGCACGAATGGCTTCGATCGTTCCACGATGACCTCTCCCAACATCGGCGATCCGGTGGCCGCAACAAGGCCCCGTCCATGCCTGCGACGGTGTCACCGGGCGTTAGAGCAGCACTCAAGCCGCGGCCGGGGCGGCTCACCCCGCGGAGGCGACGGCCTCACGGGTGACGTATTCCGCGGCCTCCTGAGCCCGCTGCCGGATCGCGGTGAGGTCGTGGCCGAGCAGCCGCCCGTCCCGCTTCACCACCTTGCCGGCCACCAGGACGGTGTCGACGTTGCCCGCGTGCGCGGAGCTCACCACCGCGCCGATCGGGTCGTGCGCGCAGGCCAGGTTGAGGTCGTCGGCGCGCAGGAGCACGATGTCGGCCTGCTTGCCCACCTTCAGTGAGCCGACCTGGTCGCCGAGGCCGAGCGCGACCGCGCCGTCGAGCGTGGCCATCCGCAGCAGGTCGCCGGGGGTCAGGTGCGGACCTTCGGCCAGGTAGCTGGTGAGCAGCCCGGCGCGGATGACCCCGAACATGTCGCCGCCGACGGTGGTGACCACGTCGACGCCGAGACCGGTCGTCACGCCCGCGGTGCGCAGCCGGCCGATCAGCGGGCCGCCGTGACCCAGCCGGGCCTCGACCGCCGGCGTGATCGACACCGCGCCGCCGGAGTCGCCGATCATCGCCAGTTCGTCGTCGGCGAGCGAGTTGCCGTGCACGTACAGGATCTTCGAGTGCAGCAGGCCGTTGTCGCGCAGCACCTCGATCGGCCGCTCGTTGACCGGGCCGCTCGCCACGTGCGTGACGATCGGCAGGCCGAGCTCCTCGGCCAGCCGCCAGTCCGCGGTGATCGCGTCCACGTGCTGGTTCGACGGGCCGAGTGAGGCCGCCGCCATGCTGAGCAGCGGGGTGTCCGCGCCGAACAGCGCGTGGGCGCGGCGGACCGCGGCGGTGTCCTGCGGGGTGAGCAGGTAGCCGAACACGGCTCGGACGCCGACCGTGCGCAGTCCGTCCAGCGCGGCCTCGGCGTAGTCGAAGTCCGACTCCCCCGCCACGTAGCCGTCGGGGGTGATCCGGTCGGCGCGGGCGTAGGCGAAGTCCTGCACGGTGGTGACGCCGGCGTCGAGGCACTCCAGGGCGCCGAGCACGTTCGCCGCGCGCACGTCCTCCGGCCGGAACCGGGGGCCGATGTGCTGGCGCACCATCGTGAAGTACACCGGCAGGTCCACGTCGACCGCGATGGAGCGCAGCACGGCCTGCCACACGTGGCGGTGCGTGTCGACCAGACCCGGCAGCACGATCCGCCCGGTGGCGTCCAGCACCGGCGTCCCGGCCGGCGCCGGCAGGTCCTGGCCGACCGCGGCGATCCGGCCGTCCTGAATCAACACGTCACAGTTGTGCTGCGCGACCGGCTCCGGTTCCGTGTCGATGACCAATCCATTGCGCAGTAGCAATGACTCCACGGCGAATACCCTCCCCAGTTCGGAAACGAATTTTCTCGAAGCTAGCACGGTCCGTGGCAACCGTGACGCATCGAATTTTCGCTGTTGAACGGCGGGTGAGTCCCGCTTGAGCAGCGCTTTAATCCGGCACACCATCATTGGACGCCGACGGACCTGTCAACGCCATTCACGGCGGGAAGAATCGCCCGGCACACATATCGACGTCAATTTGCCGAACCGGATCGACGGGCCTTGCGCACGCAGACGATCGAGGAGTTCACGATGACGACCGACACCACCGCCCAGGCCGCCCCCGGTTCTCCGGGCTCCCCGGGCTCCCCGGGCTCCCAGGGCGCCGAACACGCCGCCAACGAGGCGTTCGCGGAGATCCTGCTCTCGCCGGAAGGGCTGGCCGACCCGTTCTCCCGGTACCACCGGCTGCGCGAGGCCGCACCGGTGCACCGCACCACCCTCGGGACCTGGGTGCTCACCCGGTATGACGACGTCGACGAGTTCCTGCGCAGCAGGAACGTCAACAAGGACATCTACGTCTGGATGGCCGGCCGGTTCGCCGGCGAGTGGGACCAGCACCCCGCCCTGGGCAAGCTGGCCGCGAACATGCTGTGGGCCAACCCGCCGGAGCACTCCCGGCTGCGTCGCATCGCCAACCGCGGCTTCACCCCGAAGCGGGTGGAGGAGCACCGGGCGTACATCGAGCGGCGCTTCGACGAGCTCATCGCCCCGCTCGTCGCGGCCGGCGGCGGCGACGCCTGCAACGACGTGTTCTTCCCGCTCGCGCTGAGCGTGATGGCCAACCTGCTCGGCGCGCCGCAGGAAGAGGCCCCGCTGCTGCGCGACAAGATCCGGGACTTCCAGCGGGTGTTCGAGCTGGGGATGACCGCCTCGGAGCTGCGCACAGCGGACCAGGCCGCGGTGTTCCTCGACGACTACTTCGGCGACCTGGTGCGCCAGCGGCAGCGCGAACGGCGCAACGACCTGCTGTCGGCGATGATCGACGCGGTCGACGACGACGGCGGGCGGCTGAGCTTCAACCAGCTCGTGCAGATGTGCCACATGATCATCGCCGCGGGCAGCGAGACGACCACGTTCTTCCTGACCAACGGCCTGCGGTTGTTCATCGAACACCCGGACCAGGCGGACCTGCTGCGCGCCCACCCGGGCCTGCTCGATCAGGCGCGGGAGGAGATCCTGCGGCACGCGCCGTCGGCGCACATGATTCCCCGGACCACGACCGGGCCGGTGCGCCTCGGCGACGTCGAGATCCCGGCCGGAGCCCGGGTCAGCGTGCTGATCGCGGCGGCGAACCGCGACCCCGAGCGCTTCCCCGACCCGGACCGCTTCGACATCACCCGCACCGGCAGCTCACCGATGTCCTACGGCCTGGGTATCCACTTCTGCCTGGGCTGGCGGCTGGCCAACCTCCAGGCGGAGGTCGTGTTCCCGGCGCTGCTCAACCGGTGCCGGGACTTCGAGATCACCGAGCCGCTGCGTCCCCGGGCGCGGGTGGCCTTTCCACAGATCGAGGCCCTGCCGATCCGGTTCCGCACGGTGCAGGAGGCACAGTGAGCACCCCGACGAGCATCCGGTTCCTGTCCGAGGACTACCTGGCGGAGATGGAGAGCCTGTCCGCGGCGAACCAGCCGCCCATCCCGCACGTGAACGTCCGGGTGCAGTTCCACGTGACCGGCACGCCCGAAGACGTCGTGGACTACCACCTGCTGATCGAGAAGGGGGTCATCGTCAAGGCCGGCCGCGGCCGCATCGACGACAGCGACCTCGCCATCACCACGACCTACCGCGACCTGGCCGACTTCCAGGCCGGTGACCTGCACGCCGCCACCGCGTTCGTCAGCGGCCAGTTCGCGGTGACCGGGGACAAGGCCAAGCTCCTCGACCTGATGATCGTGTTCCAGTCGGGGCACTACCACCAGTTCGTCGCGGCCCTCTGGAGCAGAACGACATGGTGACGCACACGATCCTGTTCTCCTTCCCCGACGAGATGTCCCAGGCCGACCGGGACGAGTTCTTCCGTGAGGGCACGGTGATGGCGCTCGAGTCGGGCCTGGTGCTGTCCTACGCGCACCAGGCCAGCATCCAGCTGCCCACCCACGTCGAACCGGCCTTCGTGCCGTCCGCGATGGCGCAGATCCGCTACGCCGACGTCGCGTCGCTGCAGCGGTACCTCACGCACCCGCCGGTGGGCGAGTTCGTGCAGCGCTGGCGTGCCAAGTTCCCCTACCGCGCGGTCTCGGTGAACACCGAGGACTGGTCGTAGACCTCCCGCACGCAGATCTCCCGCATCCTGTCTCCCGCATCCTGAGCGAACCGGAGCGACGAACCATGCCGGTCAACCCCCATGCACTCGCCAGACGCGACCCTCGCTTCGCCGACCAGCGGTGGCTGCTCGACCTGGTCATCGAACTGCTCGGCCCGGAGTGGGACCAGGACCGCCTGCACTATCTGTCCGCCCCGGTCAGCACCGACCACAAGGGCGCGATCCTGGGCCTGCGGCACGCCATCCGCAAGCTCGACGACTTCACCCGCGAGATGGTGAAGCTGGCCCGGCACTTCGAGCGGCGCGGCGCCGGCCAGCAGCGCAGCGGGCATCCCGCCTCGGCCGCCGACGACTACTTCACCGCGGCGATCCTCTACGGCGGCGCGCAGTGGCCGATCTTCGCCAACACCGAGCTCAACGTGGTGCTCGAGCAGAAGAAGGTCGACTGCTACACCGCGTACACCGCCGGCGCCGACCACCACGTCGAAGCCGTCGAGATCCCTTACGAGGACGGGTCGCTCGCGGGCTGGCTGCACCTGCCGGAGGGACACGCCGGAGCGCCGGGCAACCTGCCGTGCGTGGTGATGTTGTCGGGCATGGACGGCTTCAAGGAGATGAACGTCTTCGCGTCCGCCGACCGGTACCTGCGCCGCGGCATGGCCGTGCTGTCCTTCGACGGACCGGGACAGGGCACGTCGCTGGTGCGCGAGATCTGGTACGACCCGGACCGCTACGGGCAGGTCGGCCCGGCTGCCTACGAGCTCGCCGCGGCCCGCCCCGAGCTCGACCCGGCCCGGATCATGCTGTGCGGGGTGAGCCAGGGCTCGTTGTGGGCCACCCAGATGGTCGCCGCGGAGCCCCGCTACGCCGCGTGCGCGGTCATGTTCACCTGCTTCGATCCCGGTAACACCGCCATGCTGACCACGCACTCGCCCACCTTCCGGCAGCGCTTCATGTACATGACCGGCACCTCCGGCGTCGAGGAGCTCGAGAAGAAGCTGTCCACCATGACCGTGGCCGGGCTCGGCGAGCGGATCACGGTGCCCTATCTCGTGGTCATGGGCGAGGACGACCCGCTCTGCGACCCGGTCGACACCTACGATCATCTCAACGCGGTCCGCGGCCCCAAGGAGCTGCTGTTCTACACCGGCGAGCACCACGCGCCGGTCACCCGCTCCTCCGGCCGGCTCGGCCCGGCCGTCTTCGTCGCCGTCGCCGACTGGCTCGCCGACCGGGCCGCGGGCCACCCCGTCACCTCGCGGCACACCACCGTGGACTTCCTCGGGCGGCCCCACGTCGAGCCGTGGGGCGACGAGCGGCACTACGTCTACGGCGCCCCGCTCGACCCGCAGTCGCTGTTCAAGGACGGACCCGAGACCGGACTGGCCTGACCCGGCACGCACCCAGTGGGAGGGATGGCCACATGCCGACCTTGACGAGCCCGCACCGCCGCCACCACGGCGCCGCGGACCACGAACCGGAGCGGCCGTGAAGGCCGCCGTGTTGCACGCGCTGGGCCGGCGGCCGCGGTTCCAGGACGTGCCGGAGCCGCCCCCAGGCGTGGGGCAGGAACTCGTGCGGGTCACCGCCTGCCCGCTGACCAACCTCGACCGGGTCCTGGCCGCCGGCACCCATTTCGCCTCGCCCACGGCGCTGCCCGCGGTGTGCGGCTCGCTCGCCGCCGGTACCCTGCCCGACGGTGCCCGGGTCCTGTTCCGGTCCGCGGGCGGCACGATGGCCGAGCGGGCGCTGACCCGGCGGGAGCTGTGCACGCCCATCCCGGACGGCCTGGACGACGCGCTGGCCGCGGCGGTCCAGAACCCCGGCGTCTCGACCTGGGCGGCGCTGCAGTGGCGGGCCCGGCTGCAGCCCGGCGAGCGGCTGCTCATCCTCGGTGCGACCGGGGTCGCCGGGCAGGTCGCCGTGCAGCTCGCCAGGCGCCTCGGCGCGCGCCGCATCGTGGCCGCGGGGCGCAATCCCCGGGTGCTGGCGACGCTGCCCGGCCTCGGCGCCGACGCGACCATCCAGCTCGACCAGCCCGACGAGGCGCTGCGCGACGCGTTCCGCGCCGAAGGCGGCTTCGACGTGGTCCTCGACTATCTGTGGGGCCGGCCGACCGAGCTGTTCATCAGCACGCTCGGCAGCACCGACATGCAGCTGCGGTCCTCGCGCACCCGGTGTGTCCAGGTCGGCACCATGGCCGGCGCGCACGTCGCGCTCCCGGCGGAGGTGCTGCGCAGCAGCGGGCTGGAGATCCTCGGTTTCGGCACCGGCAACGCGCCGCCGCCGGAGCACCTCGCCCGCCTGCTGCACGACGTGATGGCGCTCCTGGCCGGCGGCGGGCTGCACATCGACGTCAACCGGGTGCCACTCGCCCTGGTCGAGGAGGTCTGGGACCTCGACCAGCAGGGCACCAGGACGGTCCTCATCCCGTAGCCGGGATGCACCAGCGGCGTGAAGGAGTTCGGCGTGATACGGCACGGACGCGCCCGGCGGTTGCTGGTCGCCCTCGGCACGGCGGCCTTCCGAGCGCTGCGGGCATACGGCGCCGCCGAGACCGGTCTGCCGGCCGAGCGGTTCGCGCTGATCGCGGACCCCGTGGCGGACGTGGCGGACGCCGTACCGGCGACGCCCGGGCCGCCACCGGCGCATCCCGAGCGGGTCCGCCCGGACCTGGCCCCGGACCGCGTCGAGCGCCGCCTGTGGGCACAGCTGCGGTGGCCGGCGGACGGCCCGACCCGCTGACCGCGATCCACCTGCGCCCCGTCGGCCCCGCGCCGGCCCTCCGCACCGTCGCCGCGGGCCGGCCGGGGTGCTGCTCAACCGGCCGCCCGCTTCAGGTCGTCGACCCGGTCGGTGTGCTCCCACCGGAACTCCCGGCACTCCCGGCCGAAGTGACCGTAGGCGGCGGTCTGCCGGTAGATCGGCCGCAGCAGGTCCAGGTCGCGAACGATCGCCGCCGGACGCAGGTCGAACACCTCACCGATCGCCTTCTCGATCCGCTCCACCGGGACCGTCTCGGTGCCGAACGTCTCGACGCAGAGGCTGACCGGCTGCGCCTTGCCGATGGCGTATGCCACCTGCACCTCGCACCGCTCCGCCAGCCCGGCCGCCACGACGTTCTTGGCCACCCACCGCATCGCGTACGCGGCGGACCTGTCCACCTTGGACGGATCCTTGCCGGAGAAGGCGCCACCGCCGTGCCGGGCGTATCCGCCGTAGGTGTCCACCACGACCTTGCGGCCGGTCAACCCGGCGTCGCCCATGGGGCCGCCGATCTCGAACCGGCCGGTCGGGTTGACCAGCAGCAGGTACCCGTCGGTGTCCAGGCCCAGGCGTTCGACCTCCGGTGCGATCACGTACCGCTCGACGTCGGCGGCCAGCGACGACTCCAGCGCGACGCCGGGCGCGTGCTGACTGGAAATGACCACGGTGTCCAACCGCAGCGGCCGCAGCCCTTCGTAGCCGACGGTCACCTGTGTCTTGCCGTCGGGGCGCAGGTACGGCAGCACACCCTCCTTGCGCACCCGGGCCAGCCGGCGCGCCAGCCGGTGCGCCAACGCGATCGGCAACGGCATCAGCTCGGGCGTCTCCATGCACGCGAAGCCGAACATCATGCCCTGGTCGCCGGCGCCCTGCCCGTCCAGCGCGCTGCCGGACCCCGCGCGCACCTCGACCGCCGCGTCGACCCCGCGAGCGATGTCCGGCGACTGTGCCCCGATCGCGACGTTCACGCCGCACGAGGCACCGTCGAACCCCTTCGCGGACGAGTCGTAGCCGATGCCCAGGATCGTCTGCCGGACGATCCCGGAGACGTCGACGTGCGCCCGCGTCGACACCTCACCCGCGACGTGGACCTGACCGGTGGTGATCAGCGTCTCCACCGCGACCCGGCTGTGCGGATCCTGCCCGATGATCGCGTCCAGCACCGCGTCGCTGATCTGATCCGCGATCTTGTCCGGATGTCCCTCGGTCACCGACTCGGAGGTGAACATCCGCCGCTTGAACAGTCGCCTCATACCCGTCCCTCGATAGACCCGCTCGATACGTTGGTGTCGTGCGCCGTCGCGGCCTGCGCGTACGGAGCGCCGGTACGCGCCGTTGCCAGCGTTTCGGTGGCCGCTCAAGTGACGCTGAACGCCGCGTCGAGCGACCCGGCACCACACCCGCGACGGCGGCCGCGACGGCCCCGCCCAGCCGCGCTCGAGCACCTCTCTAACGGCGGAATCCAGAGTTTGCCCTGGAAGTGCAGGACCGTTCGGGCGACCCGGAAGCAGGACAGATGAGCATTGCGCAGAACCAGCCGTTCAGTGCCGGCGACGAGCACCGGATCGCTGCGGTGACCACTCTCCGCGAGATCGCGCTCGCGGCCGCCGCGCCGGCCGCGTTGCGGGCCGCGATCCGCGTCGGCCTCGCCGACGAGATCGGCGACACCCCGGTCCCGGTGGCGGACCTGGCCAGGTCCTTGAAGGTCGACGCAGGGGTGCTCGAACGCCTCCTGCGCAACCTCCACTGCTACGGCGTCTTCGCCGAGACCGACGGCGGTGTGGTGCACACCCCGACGTCGGCGCTGCTGCGCGAGGATCACCCGCAGAGCCTGAAGTACTGGGTGCTGTGGGTCACCGAGCCGTGGACGTGGCAGCTGTGGCCGCACCTCGAGGAGGCCGTGCGCGGCGGCGGGCAGCACCTGTTCGAGGACGCGTACGGCGCCGACTTCTTCACCCACCTGCACACGGTGTGGCCGGAGTCGACCGAGGTGTTCAACCGGTCGCAGACCGAGCTGAGCAGGATCACGTCCGCGGCCATCGCCGACACGCTGGACCTGAGCACCGCCAGGACGATCGCCGACGTCGGCGGCGGGCGGGGCTACAACCTGTCGATCCTGCTGGAGCGCAACCCGCAGCTGCACGGCGTGCTGCTCGACCTTCCGGCGGCGGTCGCGGACCCGGACCCGCGCCTGCGACCGGGCGGCGCACTCGCGGCGCGCGCCCGGGTGCTGGCCGGCGACTGCCTGGAGCGGATCCCCGTCGAGGCGGACGTCTACCTGTTCAAGAGCATCCTCGAATGGGACGACGAGCGGACGGTGACCGCGCTGCGCAACGCCGCGGCGGCCGGACGCCCGGGGAGCCGGGTGCTCATCGTCACGAACCTCGTCGACGACAGCCCGGAGATCCGGTACGCCACCGGCATCGACCTGCTGTTCCTGCTCAACACCAACGGCAAGCGGCACACGAAGCAGGGCGTCACCCGGCTCGTGGAACGGGCCGGCCTGCGCTTCGAAGGCGTCTCGCCGATCAAGCCACTGCTGCACCTCGTCGCATCCTCCATCCCCGGGTAGCCGCGTGAGTGGGCGGGCGGCCTCGCCCCCGCCCGCTCAGGTGCTGTTGAGAATCTCCTGCTGGAGCCGCTGCGCCTCGAACGACGGCTCCAGCCCCAGCTCCTGGTCGAGGACCCCGCGAAGGTGCTGGTACACGGTGAGGGCCTCGCCGCGGCGCCCGCAGCGGTGCAGCGCCTCCATGAGCCGGATGTAGAACGACTCGTGCAGCCGGTGCGTGGAGACCAGCCGGCGCAGCTCGCCGACGAGCTCCCCGTGGCGGTTGTTCGCCAGGTCCGCCTCGATCCGCTCGGATATCGCCTCGAGACGCTGCTCTTCGAGGTACACCGACAGGCCTTCCAGGTTCGGTCCCAGGTTGACGTCCGCCAGCACCGGGCCGCGCCAGAGCGCAAGGGACTGCCGCAGCAGCTCCGCGGCCCGGGCCGGGTCGCCCATGCGCAGCGCGGTCCTGCCCCGCCCCATCAGGTGCTGGAACTGGAAGATGTCGACCTTGTCGCGCGGGACCGTCAGCATGTAGCCGCCGGGGCGGGTGGTCAGCAGGCCGGTGCCGTTCTTCGACCGTGACGCCTCACCGAACAGTTTGCGCAGCTGGTAGACGTAGGTCTGGACGATGGTCTTGACCGTGCTGGGTGGACTGTCCGGCCACAGCTCGTCGATCAGCTGGTCCATGCTGACCATGGTGTCGGCGTTGGCCGCCAGCATCGCCAGCACCTGCCGCGGTTTGGCGGCCGTGATCTGCACCGGCCTGCGGCCCGGCGTCAACGCCGAGGCGTCGTTTACCTCCAGTGTGCCCAGCAGTGAGATGCGAACCTGCTCACGGAGCATGAGAACCCCCGTCCGAAGCGTTCGTGGCGCCATCACGGCAAGTGCGGGACAAGCCACCGGCCGCCGGATGGCAACGGCGGCGATGGCGGTGCTGCCGGCGGTGGCGGGGCCTGCGGGGCCCCCCCCCCGGGCCCCCTACTGCCCCGCCGCCCCCGCCCCCCCCCCCCCCGCGCCACCGGCGGGCGGGCCCGCCGCCCGGCCCCCCCCCGCCGCGCCCGCGGCGACCCCGGAGCCGGCCGACG
>NZ_JBFAPO010000095.1:0-31380 GCF_040676755.1 Dactylosporangium sp. NPDC049525
CGGGGAAGCTCCCACGACGCCGCCAGCGCAGAACGCCACGCGGACAGTACCGGAGAAGCCGCCGGAAGTCAGCATCGCAACCTGCCCGCGCCGACGCCCGCGCCGCCCGCGCCCGCGCCGCCCCCGCCAGCGCCCGCGTTGCCCGGCAACGTGGTGGCGCCAGGGGGCGTCGGGCCGTCGTCGGGGGGTGCTGCGCCGTCGGCTGGAACTGGTGTGCCGCTGGGGGCGCAAGCGCCAGGCGCCGCGCACACAGGCTCCGTGGCGCATGAGGCATTGCCGCCGGTGGTGACGCGGATGATGCCGGCGGTGCTCGTGCACGAACCGGCGACGGCACCTCCTGCGATCGTCGAGCGGGGGCGGGGCGGGCACCCGGCGGGCGACCTGCGGGCGTTGCTGCCGGGTGAGCCGGCGGCGCAGCGGGAGGTGCTGCGGGAGGCGATCGGGTGGCTGGTCGCGCACGTGGACCAGCCGCAGGTCCTGGCGGCGCGGTGTGCGGAGCTCGGGCCGGTGGTGGCGCAGCTCGGGGTGGCGCCGCAGCTCCTCGACACCCTGGCGGTGCTGTTCGTGGACATGCTGCGGGCGAACCCGCCCGGCGTGGTGGTCCGCCGGGATCAGGAGGAGGCGTGGGCGACGACGGGGCGCCTCGTGTCGCGCTGGCTGACGGACGGGGCCGCGGCCGCCGCCCACGAGCCCGCGTCGTGGAGCGCGCCGGTCATCGGGCACGAGCGGCGGCGGGCGGACGCGGCGGTGGTGTGGGTGCGGACGTACCTGCCGTACCCCTGCCTGCCGGGACAACTCGCGGTGGTCGAGACGGCGCGGCTGCCCGGGCGGTGGCGGCGCTGCTGGGTCGGCAACGTCCCGGCCGTGGACAACGTCGTCGAGCTGCACGTCGTCCCGCACCGGGCGGACCCGGTGGGCACGCAGCTCGTGGAGCGGACCGGGGTCGGCGACGTGCTGCGGTTACGGCCCGCGGCCGGGCTGCCGGCAGCGGACCCCGCCGGGCCGCCGGCGGCGCACCCCACCGGGCTGCCAGCGGCGCACCCCGCCGGGCCGCCACGACCAGCGGCGGACGCCCCCGCGACCAGGCCGCTGCTGGTCGTGGCGGCGCGGGACGCAGTGGCGCCGGTCCGGGCGCTGCTGGGCGCGTTGCGGGCGGCCGGGGACCGCCGGGCCGTGACGGTGTTCTGGCCGGCAGCGGTGGAACGGGACCTGTACCGCCTCGCGGACCTCGCCCCGGAGGGCACCGTCGTGATCCGCGACCGCTTCACGCCGGGGCACGAGGACTGGACCGGGCACGACGCGTTCGTCGCCGGTGACGCGGCCATGGTCGCCGCGACCGTGGCCCGCGTCCGGGACGCCGGCGTCGGCACGGACCGCGTCCGCACCGCCACGGACGGGCCGGTGGAAGCGTGAAACCCAGACGCCTTCTGGACTGCACGGTTCCGGCCGGGGTCACCCGATCGGGTGACTGCGGGCCGCCGAAAGGCGGAGGCGCTGAGCGTGTCGTAGCGCATCGGCAGACCGAAAATGCGAGTTTTGTCAGATTGCGGTCAGCACGAGGGCAATCCTTTAGCTTCGGCTCATCTGCCCTACTTCGTGGAGGTGAGATGGGAATCCGGAAGGGTGTCGCCGTCGCCGTGGTGGCGGGCGCCGTCGCGGCAGGGACTGCGGTCCAGGCCGTGCCGGCGTTCGCAGCCGACTACGGCGTCGTGCGCGGCGTGGTCGCCTTGACCAACAACGCACGCGCGCGGGCGGGCTGCGGCCCGGTCACGTTGAGCCCGCGGCTGAGCTACGCCGCGTGGCTGCATTCGAGGGACATGGCGGGCCGCGGCTACTTCTCCCACGGGTCGCCGGGCGGGAGCTCTCCCGGATCCCGGGTGAACTCGGTCGGTTACCGGTGGTCGTCATACGGCGAGAACATCGCCTGGGGCCAGCGCAGCGCCGGTGAGGTCATGGGCGATTGGATGTCCAGCCCTGGCCACCGGGCGAACATCCTCAACTGCCGGTTCCGCAACGTCGGGGTGGCAGTGGCGTACAACGGCCGGGGTGTGCCGTACTGGACCCAGGACTTCGCCAGCCCACGCTGAACACGCTGGAGGCGCAGGACGGGCGGGCGTTCCCGCGGGCACCGACGACCGCCCGCGGGAACGCCGTCGTTTTCAATGCCAGGACTGCCGAGGCCGGAAGAACCGATGGCCTCCATCCGGGTGATCGAATCGCGGCGGGCAGCGTGTCGATCCCGATCTCGTCCGCGTCGTATTTCGCGATCATTTCCTGCAGGCGCATCGCGCCGGGCAGTGAGCCGGCGTGCTCGGCCGGAATAGGCCTGACGTACTTCCTCCAAACGCCATGGAATCGTCGTGGGAAAACGACCATAAAACCATGGCTGTCGATCTAGTTCAGGCCCGGCGGCGGAATTGGCACGCACCGTAAGATCTGCATTACGGAAGCAGGGCCTCCGCAGATCTTGCGGGATTCAGCCAGTTCACAGCCAGGGTTCACCACGTGTTGCCCAGGTGGGCTGGACAGAACGGGCGCCGGACCGCCTAATGGAATGCACCCCGCCGGACCCGCAACCCGGCGCCCGCCGAAGCACCCTGCCCCACCCGCACGTCCCGCCGCACGACACCGTGAGCCGCGCACTTTTGAGCATTCCGCACCGCGTCGACCCGCCGGGCACAGCCGCGGCCGTTCGCGGCTCGGACAACGGCACCCGCCGCTTCGAGCGTCACAACGTCACCTGCATCACCACCCTGGGTAGTTCGCACCCTTCTTCCGGGAGGCCCGCCGTGAACGACACGACTTCCGCCATCCTCACCGAGGCCACCGCCGCCGCGTATGTGGCCGCCGCCGGGTTCCGGGTCGGGCCCGTCGGTCGCGTCGGTGTCGAGCTGGAGTACTGCGTGCGGGACCTGAGCAAGCCGATGCACCGACCCGAACCGGAACGCCTGCTCGGGCTGCTCGCCCACCTCGGCAACCCGCTGCCCGGCGGCAGCGGCGTCACGATCGAGCCCGGCGGTCAGCTGGAGCTGTCCTCCGCGGTCGGCGCGTCGATGGCCGACTGCGTCGCCGCCCTCGCCCGCGACCTCGCCCTGGTCCGGGCCGTCCTCGCCAACCACGGCATGGTCCTGGACGGCACCGGCCTCGACGACGTCCGGGCGCCACTGCTCGTCACCGAACACCCGCGATACGTGGCGCTCGCCGAGTATCACGACCGGTCCGGGCCGAAAGGGCTCGAGGTGATGTGCAACTCCGCCTCGATCCAGGTGTGCCTGGACGCCGGCAGCGACGACGACACGGACTGGGACGGTTACAAGCGCCGCTGGTGGCTCGCCGACGCGATCGGCCCCGTGGTCATGGCCGCGTTCGCCAACTCGCCGCACCGCTCGAAGTCGGGCCGGCGCTGGGTGTCGCACCGGCAGGGCCTGCGCTTCGGCACCGACGCCAGCCGCACCCGGGCACCGCGCCGCGACGACGACCCCCGCGCCGCCTGGTCCCGCTATGCCCTGGCCGCGAAGGTCGCTATGGTCGCCGGCCCCGACCGCTGGCACGTGCCGGCGGGGCTGACGATGCGGGCCTGGCTGCGCGGCCACGGCCCCCGCCCGGTCACCCTGGAGGACCTCGAGCGGCACCTCGGCACCCTCGTCCCGCCCGTGCGCCCCCGTGGCTACCTGGAGCTGCGGATGATCGACCAGCAGCCCGGCGACGGCTGGGTCGTCCCGGTCGCGGTCGTCACCGCCCTGCTCGACGACCCGCAGGGCGCCGAGGTGGCCGCCGCGGCGACCGAGCCGCTGCGCTCCCCGCTGCGACGGCACCGCGACTGGGTCGGCGCCGCCCGCGAGGGGCTCGCCGACCCGGCGCTGGCCGCCGCGGCGCTGCAATGTTTCACCGTCGCGGGTGAAGTCCTGCGACGGCAGGGTGCGCCGCTCACGGTGCGTGACGCGGTCGCGGAGTTCACCGACCGGTATGTCGCCCGCGGCTCCTGCCCAGCCGAGGACCGCCGCGAACAGCGCCGGAAGGTCCGCGTCGGGGCCGGCGGATGAGACGCGGGCGCGGCGACAAAGGTGTGGTATCAAGGGCGTGACGACCCTCGCGCACGACCACAGCTAGGAGCCAAGCCAGTGCGGGACATCGCCGTGTTCAGTGGCAGCGCACACCCCGAGCTGGCGGAGGAGATCTGCACCCAGCTGGAGGTGCCGCTGCTGCCCGTGCGGGTCGACCGCTTCGCCAACGACTGTCTCGAGGTGCAGCTGCAGGCCAACTGCCGCGAGCGGGACGTGTTCCTCATCCAGCCTCTCGTCCCGCCCGTCCAGGAGCACCTCGTCGAGCTGCTGCTCATGCTCGACGCGGCCCGGGGCGCGTCGGCGGCCCGCACGACCGTCGTCATGTCGCACTACGCCTACGCCCGCTCCGACAAGAAGGACGAGCCGCGCATCTCCATCGGCGGGCGGCTCGTCGCCGACCTGCTCAGCGCCGCCGGCGCGTCCCGGGTGCTGACGCTGACCCTGCACTCCCCGCAGGTGCACGGGTTCTTCAGCGTGCCCGTCGACCACCTGCACGCGCTGCGCGAGCTCGCCACGCACTTCCGCGGCCTTGACCTGACCAACAGCGTGGTCGTGTCGCCCGACCTCGGCAACGCGAAGGCGGCCTCCGCGTTCGCCCGGATGCTGGGTGTACCGGTGGCCGCCGGCGCCAAGCAGCGCTTCAGCGACGACCGCGTGGTGATCAGCGCCGTCATCGGTGACATCGAGGGCAAGGACGTCATCGTCCTGGACGACGAGATCGCCCGCGGCAGCACCGTGATCGAGCTCATCGACCGGCTCCGCGAGCGCAACGTGGCGAGCATCAGGGTCGCGTGCACGCACGGGCTGTTCACCGACGGCGCCCTGGACCGGCTCGCCGCCCAGCCGGACGTGCTCGAGATCGTCTGCACCAACAGCGTGCCGATCCCGAAGGCGAAATGGGTCCCCAAGCTGCGCCTGCTGTCGATCGCCCCGGCGATGGCCGAGGCGATGCGCCGCATCCACAACGGCGAGTCGGTCAGCTCGCTGTTCCACTGACCTTGGCGACAGCGCAGGCCGGCACGCCCGTCGTCGCAGTCCTCGGGCCGATGCGCGCCGGGATCGGCGGGCGGCCGGTGGACCTCGGCGGGCCGCGGCAGCGGGCGGTGCTGGCCCGGCTCGTCGCGGCCGGCGGGCACGTCGTGCCGACCGACAGGTTCATCGACGACCTCTGGCATGGTGTACCGCCACCGAAGGCCCTCGCCGCCCTGCAGGTGTACGTGTCGAACCTGCGCCGCGTCCTGGAACCTGGCAGGGCACCCCGCACCCCGGCGAGCGTGCTGGTGACCGCGGCACCGGGGTACGCGCTGCACCTGCCGGTGGGTGACGTCGACGCGTGGCGGTTCGAGGCGCTGCTCCGCGACGGCAGCACCATCGCGGAGCGGGACCCGGCCCGCGCCGACCCGCTGCTGCGGGAGGCCCTGGCCGTGTGGGCCGGCCCGGCGTACGCGGAGTTCGCCGACGAACCCTGGGCGGTGCCGGAGGCGGGACGGCTGGAGGAGCTGCGGCTCGCGTGCGTCGAGGCGGGCGGGCGGGTCGCGGTGCGCCTCGGCCGGGCCGCGCTCGTCGTGCCGGCCCTGGAGCGGCACGTCCAGGCCCACCCCCTGCGCGAGGAGGCGGTGCACCTCCTGGCTTCGGCGCTGTACGCGGCCGGCCGGCAGGGTGACGCCCTGGCGGTGCTGCGTGGGGCGCGGGAGCGGCTCGTGGCGGAGCTCGGCGTGGACCCGGGGCCGGGGCTGCGGGCACTGGAGGCGGACGTCCTCGCCCAGGCGCCGCACCTCGACGCAGGGCGGTCGCGACAGGGTCCGTCGCCCGAGCCGGTCCTCGGTGGCGGGGTGGGCGGCGGGGCTTCCTCGCCTGATCCGGTCCTCAGCGGGGCGGGTGGACCTTCCTCGCCGGCCGGCGCACCGGACGGGCCATGGCGGGAGGCGACACCGGGCACTGACGCATCCGGCCCGGTATTTGGCACCGACCCGTCGGAGGGGCACCGCGGTAACCCTGGCGCCGACGCAAACGCGAAGAGCTTCGGGCGCGAACAGGAACTCGCGACCCTCGGCCGGGTGGCCGAGGAGGTGGTGCGCGACGGGTTGCGGGTCGTGTGGGTCGGCGGGGAGGCGGGCGCGGGGAAGACGACGCTGCTGCGGATGTTCGCGGCGGGGCTCGGCTGGCGGGTCGCGTGGGGGAGGTGCCCCGAGGTGGACGGCGCGCCGCCGGCGTGGGCGTGGAGCGAGGTGCTGCGGGCCCTGCCGCCCGACGAGGCCGCGGCGGACGCCCGCCTCGCGCCGCTGCTGGACCCCGAGGCCCGCGGCGAGTCGGCCGGTGGTGGGCAGTTCGCGCTCGCGCAGGCCGTCGGGGAGCACCTCGCCGGGTTCGGGCCGCTGCTGGTCGTGCTCGACGACGTGCACCGCGCCGACGGGGAGACGCTGCAGGTGCTGCGGCACGTCGCGGTCGCGGTCGCGGACCGGCCGCTGCTGCTGGTCGCCACCCACCGGCCCGGCGAGTCCCGGCCGCACCTGGACCCGGTCCGGGCCGCCCTCGCCGGGCACCGCGCCGTCGACGTCGAGCTCGGCGGGCTCGACCCGGACGCCGCCGGGGCGCTGCTGCGCGGGTTCGGGGTGCCGGAGGACGCCGTCGACGTGGTGGTCGAGCGGACCGGCGGCAACCCGTTGTTCCTCACCGAGACGGCCCGGCTGGTCTCCGCCGAGGGCGCCGACAGCGCGGTGCGGGCCATCCCGTCCGGGATCGGGCACGTGCTGCGGCGGCGGCTGACCCGGCTGCCCGCGCCGGCGCAGACGGTGCTGCGGCACGCCGCCGTCCTCGGCCGCGACGTCGACATCGACCTGCTCGTCGCGGCCGACGGGTCCAGTGAGGACGCGGTGCTCGACGCGCTGGAGGCCGGCGTGGTCTCGGGGCTCCTCGAGGAACCGGCGGCGGGCCGGGTCCGGTTCACCCACGCGCTGCTGCGCGACGTGCTGTACGACGACATGCCCCTGCTGCGCCGGCGCCGGCTGCACGCCCGGGTCCTCGCCGCGCTGGAGTCCCTGAGGTCTGTGGACGTCGCCGCGCTCGGCCACCACGCCCTCGCCGCGGCCACCCCGGCGACCGCGCCCACGGCCGCCGGGTATGCCGCCGCGGCGGCCCGGCAGGCGGCCGGCCTGTACGCGCACCGCGAGGCGGCGACCCTGTTCCGTGGCGCGCTGGAGGCCGGCCCGCTGCCGCCGGTGCTGCGCCACGACCTGCTGTGCGGGCTGACGTCCGCGCTCGCCAACGCCGGTGACGTGCTCGCCGCGCGGGCCGCGCGGGCCGAGGCTCTGGTGGCGGCCGGGCTCGCCGGGGTACCGGCGGGGGCGGCGCTCACCGCGTACGACGCGCCGGTCGCCTGGACGATCCGCGCCGACCGGGCCGTGGACACCGAGCTCGTCGCGGCGCTGGAAGCGGCACTGGCTGCAACTTCGGGCGCGGCCGACGCGGCTTCGGGCGTGGCCGACGCGGCGACCCGGTGCCGGCTGCTGGTGGCGCTGGTCTACGAGCTGGAGGGCGACGACCTGGAGCGCTGCGACGCGGCCAGCGCCGAGGCCCTCACCCTCGCCGGCGACGACCCGCTGCTGCGCTGCCACGCCCTGAACGCCCGCTACTTCGCCGTGCTCAACCCGGCCCGCCGGCGCGAACTGCCCGCCGTCGGCGCGCGGCTGCTGGAGGTCGCGACGGCGGCGGGGCTCGTACAGTTCCAGGCGCAGGCGCACCACGTGCTGTTCCAGGTCGCCCTCGAACGCAACGACCTCACCGCCGCGCAGGACCACGTCGACCGGGCCGTCCGGCACGCCACCGCCGGCCAGCTCGGCGTGGCGCTGTCGGTGATGGCGCTGTTCGCCGCCGTGCGGGCCGTGTTCGCCGGCGACCTCGCCACCGCCGAACGGCTCTACACGCAGCTGTCGGCCCGCATCGCCCGCACCGGCCAGCCGAACGCCGCCCTCGTCGGGGTCGCCGGGGTGTTCTTCGTGCATCTCGCCGCCGGCACGACCCACACGCTGCTGCCGATGCTGCGGCCGGTGCACGAGCGGCTCCCCGACGCCCTCAACGACTACATGGTCCGGGCCCTGCTGGACGGCGGCCGGGTGCAGGAGGCCGCGGCCCTCTGGTCGCCGGACGCCGTTGCGGTCCGCGAGGACTACTACTGGCTGGCGTGGACCGGCCTGCGCGGGTTGAACGCCGCCGCCCTGCGCAGTGAGCCGCACGCCCGCGACCTGTACGCGGCACTGCTGCCGTGGGCGGGGCAGTTCGTCGGGCTGGCCAGTGGCTCCCTGATCGGCCCGCCGGTGGACCTGGTCCTCGCCGACCTCGCCGACGTGCTCGGCGACACCGCCGCGGCGTCCGCGCACCGGGCGGCAGGCAACGCGCTGGCCGCCGCCACCGGTGCGAAGCCATGGCTCAACCCGCCGGGAAGATGACCGCCTCCCGCCGGGCGAACCCGCGGCGGGTCACCGTGAGCAGCACCCGCAGCACCGGCCCGGCCAGGCGCTTGAGCTCGGCGAGCTCCGCGGGCGTCGCGTAGCGCTCGATGCGCGGCAGCTCGAAGCCCATCTTCCCGCCCTTGCGCACGGCGGCCTCCACCTTGGCCCAGTCGGCGTCGGACACGTACCGCTGGATCACCGGGAACACGGTGCGCTCCTCGTCCTCGATGTGCTCGTCGAGCAGGTCCCGCAGCGTCCCGAGCAGGTCCGCCAGCCGGTGCGCGGCGGCCCGGTCGTGCGGCGCCGCGGCCAGGGTCGCGGCGTCCCGGCGGATCGCGTCGAGCAGCGGGTCGAGCTGCCGGTGGTCGTCGGTGAGCTCCCGCAGGTCGACCTCCGCACCCGCGCTCGCCTCCAGCACCGGCCACAGCACGTCGTCCTCGGCCTGGTGATGGTGGTGGATCCCGTCGCAGAGCGTCTCCAGGTAGGCGGCGACGGCCGTGGCCCGCGTCGGCGTGCTCGGCGTGACACCGTCGGCGACGTCCCGCAGCAGCGCCGCGAACCGGTGCGCGTCCCCACGCATCGACCGGTGGTTGACAGTGATCCCAACAAGGTTCGGCACGGTGTTCTCTCCTCAGGTCAGATGTTCGACCCCGAGCACAACCCGCCCCACTTGGTCGCCACTTAAAGCCGGGTTGCCGCCGCTCCGGGCGACCCGACCGGACACGGTGCGCAGCCGCATGAATACGGAGGTTGTGCAAGTTTCGGCCGTGGGTCGGCGGTGAGGTTTCCGGCACATGAACCCGGGTCACCTTCTGGGGCCGTCCGGGTTACGCTCACGTCGATGACGATCGAGGTCCAGGGCGCCGGGCGCCGCTTGCAGGTCGGCACCGCCACCGAAATTGGCCGGCGGTATCCGGCCAATTTCGACGTGCTGCACACCGCTGAGCTGCAGCGCCGCCCCGGGCTGTGCGCGGTCGTCGCCGACGGCATGGGCGCCAGCGAGGGCAGCCGGACCGCCGGGCGGACCGCCGTGGACATCTTCACCACCGCGGTGCAGGAGCACCGGGGGCCGTTCGCGCCGCCGCCGCTGTTCGCCGCGGTCGCCGACGCGCAGCGGCAGGTCCGCGCCGCCGGCAAGTCCCTGCGGGAGCTGACCGGCTGCACACTGACGGCGCTCGTCGCCGACGCCACCGGGGCCTGGGTCACGCAGATCGGCGACTCCCGGGTGTACCGGTTGCGCGGCGGGCTGCTGGAGCTGCTCACCATCGACCACACCGAGGCGTGGCTCGGTGCCGTGCACGGCTGGTATCCGGCGGACTCCCCGCAGGCGGAGGCGGCCCGCTACCAGCTGCACCGCTTCATCGGCCATCCGGGCCTGCCGGAGCCCGACGTGCTGAGCGTCACCATGTTCCCCGGCGACGTCTACTGCCTGTGCACTGACGGGATCGCCGAGCAGGTGCCGTATCAGCTCCTGGAGCGCACGCTGAGCTCGGGCGCGCCGCCGGACGCGATGGCCTCGGCGCTGGTCGCGGCGTCGCTGGAGGCCGGCGGCCGCGACAACGCCACGGCCGTCGTCGTCAAGGTCTACTGAGGCCTGAGGCGTGGTTCCAGCGCCTGGCTGGGCCGATCCGGGGCAGCCGGGGCGAGGCGTTGGGCGCCGTCGCAGCCCGGCATCCACGGACCAAAAACGCCTCAGATGACCAGGTCGGGCGCGGGGCGCTCGGCGGTCACCGTGAGCGCCTCGACGTGCCGGTGCGATGCCGGGCCGTCCGCGTCCGGGGCGGCGTCGGCCTCGTCGGCGACGACCTCCAGGGCCGCCCACAGCACCGCGAGGGCGTCGCTGGAGCCGCTGACGTGCAGCGCCGGGCCGCCGCGCAGCTGCACGGCGATCGCGCCGTCGCCGCGCTGCTGGACCAGCGCGCCGTTGCGGATGCGCTGCTCGAACACGTCACCGGCGGCCCGCAGCCGCCCGGCCAGGTCGCGCAGGGCGGCCGGCGGGCCGGCCAGGTCGAACACGTCACCCGCGACCCGCAGGCGGCACGGCAGCTGATCATCCACGCCGACCAACCTAACGCACGGCCCTGACGCACGGCGCGGTCAGTGCTTGAAGCCGCCGACGATCGCCCGGAGCTCCTCCGACATGGTGGTCAGCTCGGCGGCCGCGGTGCGGGTCGCCTGGGCGCCGTGCATCGTGTTGTCGGCGGCGTGCACGACCTCGCCGATGCCGCCGTTGATGCGGTCCGCGCCGCTGGCGGCCACGTTCAGGTCGCCCGCCATGCTGGTCGTGACCGCGCTCTGCTCCTCGACCGCCGAGGCGATCGTGGTCTGGTATTCGTTGATCCGGCCGATCACCCGGGCGATCTCCGAGATCGACTCGACGGCGCTGGACGTGTCGGTCTGGATCGCGCGGACCCGCTGCCCGATCTCCTCCGTGGCCTTCGCGGTCTCCTGCGCCAGGTCCTTGACCTCGCCGGCGACGACCGCGAAGCCCTTGCCGGCCTCGCCCGCGCGGGCCGCCTCGATGGTCGCGTTGAGCGCCAGGAGGTTCGTCTGCTCCGCGATCGACGTGATCACCTTGATGACGTCGCCGATCTCCGCCGACGACGAGCCGAGCCGGACCATGATCTGCTCCGCGGCGGCGGACGCGTCGACGGCCTGACCGGCCACGGACGCCGCCTCCGAGGTGCTGACCGCGATCTCGCGGATCGAGGCGTTCATCTCCTCCGCGCCGGACGCGACCGCCTGGACGCTGCTGGAGACCTCGTGCGACGAGCCGCTGATCTTCGACACCTCGCCGGCGGTGCGTTCGGCGCCGTCGGCGAGGCCGCGGCTGGCGTTCTGCAGCTCGTCGGCGCGGCTGGCGAGGCTCGTGCTGCTGCTCGCCAGGGTCCGCACCGCGTTGCGCATCCGGGTCGTCGCCCGGCTCAGTGCCGCGGCCATCTGCCCGAGCTCGTTGTCCGCGGTGAACTGCGTCTCCCGCGTCAGGTCGCCCTCACCGACGGCGGTCAGCACGTCACGGACCTGCAGCAGCGGCTTGAGGATCGCCTGGGCCAGCAGCATCGCGACGGCGATTGCGAGGATCAGCCCGCCGATGAGGACCACGGCGACCAGCACCCTGGCCTGGTCGCGGGCCTCGTTGGCGTCGGCGAGCCGGGCCTCCGCGGTGGTGCGGGATACCTCGGCGAGGGTGCTGAGGTGCTTGACCGCCTCCTCCGCCTTCGGTGATCCCTTCTGGGTGAGCAGCGCCTGGCCCTCGGCGGCCTTGCCGGCCGCGATGAGTTGCTGGCCCTGCAGGAGCACCGCGGTGTACTCGGCCCAGGTGGTGGTGAACCGGTCGATCGCGGCCCGCTGGGCGGCGTCGATGTCACGGGCGGCGAACTGCTTCGCCGCCGCGTCGACCCGTGTCGCCGCCTGGTCCCGCGACTGGCTGAACTGCGCGCGGGATGCCGGGTCGGTGATGGTGTTCGCGCCGATGCCGTAGAAGCGGTACTGCCACACCGCAGCCCGTAGGTCCGCGGCGTCGGCCGCGGGCAGCAGCGCGCGGGTGTACATCTCCTTCGCGCTGTCGGCGACGTCGGAGATCTTGACCAGGCCGATCCCGCCGACCGCGGCGGCCACGAGACCAGCGACGGCGACGGCGATCATGATGTTGTGACGCACCTTGAGCGAGGCGAACCGCCCCTGCGACGAACCCACCGGACAACCCCCTGTTAGCTCTTCGACTGCTCCTATCGGTCGCGTCGAGGGGGAGCTGAGCACTACCTGTACAGCTGCCGCATCAGGCGACAAAGCGGGCCCGGCCGGACAGGACGGCGAACACCGCCATGACCGCCGTCAGCGCGCACAGGACCGCCATGGGCAGCGTCCACGAGCCGCTGCCGTCGCGCAGGGCGCCGAACAGGACCGGCCCCGCGGCGGCGACCGTGTACCCGATGGTCTGCGCCATCCCGGACAGCGCCGCGGCCTGCGCGTGGTTCCGGGTGCGGAGGCTGAACAGCGACAGGCACACGACCAGGACCCCGCCCGCGCCGAAGCCGGCCACCACGACCGAGACCAGCGTCCACGCCGTGGTCCACGGCAGCCATTGCAGCCCGGCGATGCCGAACCCGATGCACGCGACCCCGGCGAGCCCGACCAGCCGCTGGTCCCGCATCCGGTGCAGGGCGACCGGCGTCACGAGGTTCGCGGCGACGGCGGCGGCGAGGTATGCGAACAGGTGCCAGCCGGCCGCCTGCGCCGGGATGCCGTGGTCGCGTTCCAGGGACGGCAGCCAGGTGATGAGCACGTAGAACGCCATGGACTGCAGCCCCATGAAGACCGTCACCTGCCAGGCGAGCGCGGTCCGCCAGGGTGGCCGGCCGGCGCCGCCGGCCGTGGCGCCGCCGCCGGGAGGGGCCGGCCGCGGGTGCAGCATGCGGGGCAGCCAGGCGAGGGCGGCCACCGCGACCAGTGCCACCCAGCAGGCGAGGGCCGCCCGCCAGCCGCCGGCGAGCGCCGCGAGGGGCACCGCCGTGCCGGAGGCGACGGCCGCCACCACGCTCTGCGTCGCCGAGTAGCCGCCGGACAGCTGCGCCACCCGCGCCGGGTGGTCGCGTTTGACCAGGCTGGGCAGGAGCACGTTGAACCCGGCGATCGCCGCGCCGACCGCCGCCGTGCCGAGCCACAGCGCCACGGGAACCGGGGTGGAGCGCACCGCGATCCCGGTGGCGAGGACGACGACGGCCAGGCCGAGGGCGCGCTCCAGGCCGATCCGCCGGGCGACCAGCGGCGCCACGGGGGAGAAGCCGGCGAACGCGAGCAGCGGCAGGGTCGTGAGCAGCCCGGCGGCCGCCCCCGACAGGTGCTGCGAGCTTCGGATGTCCGCGACGAGCGGCCCGACCGACGTCAGCGGCGCCCGGCCGATGGCGCCCAGCAGCAGGATGCCGCCGACGTGCCGTTTCACAGTGTGTCGGCGATCATCCGCAGCGCCTCGGCCAGGTCGTGGCCGGTCGGGGCGTTGGCCGGGTCGATCAGCCACTGGGTGAGCACGCCGCTGATCAGGGCCTGGTAGAACGAGCCGAGCTGGAACGCCTTCTGCGGCTCGGTGGCGATGTCGACGTTGTGGAACACCGACGCCCACAGCCCGCGCGCGTCCTGCATCCCTTCGGTGATCATGGCGCGGATCGCGGGCGCGTGCTCCATCTGCAGGAACGCGTCGAAGGACGCCATGAACGCGGGCCGGTGCCCGGCGATCGAGGCGATGACGCTGTTCCAGTACGCCTCGAAGCGCGCCAGGCCCTGCAGTCCGTCGGCGTTGGTGGCCAGCAGCGCGGTGGCCAGCTGCGTGCCCCAGTCCTCGAGGGCCTTCTCCAGGGCTGCGTTGAGCAGCGCCTCGGTGGAGCCGTAGTGGTAGCCGATCGAGCCGAGGTTGGTGCCGGACGCGGCGACGATGTCGCGGGCGGTGGTCCGCCCGTAGCCCTTCTCGTAGATGCAGCGCACGGCGCCGTCGAGAAGGTCTTCGCGATGTCCCATGGTCCAGATCCTAGGGTCTATACAAACGTATAAGACGAACGTATATTTCCGTGTCATGGACATCCTGATCTCCGGCGCCAGCGTCGCCGGCCCCTCCCTCGCCCTCTGGCTGCACCGCGCCGGCCACCGCGTCACCGTCGTGGAGCGCGCTCCCACGCTGCGCGGCGGCGGCTACGCGGTGGACTTCCGCGGCAAGGTCCACCTGGAGGTCCTGCGGCGGATGGGCCTGCTCGACGCCATGCGGGCCCGGGCCACCCACATGGGCGACATCGCGATCGTCGACCGCGCCGGCGCGGTCAAGGCCACCCTGCCGTCCGCGATCTTCAGCGGCGACCTCGAGCTGCTGCGCGGCGACCTCGGCGAGGTGCTCTACGCCGCGACCCGCGAGCACGTCGACTACGTCTTCGGCGACTCGATCGCCACCATCACCCAGGACGCGGACGGCGTCGACGTCACGTTCGAGCGCGGCGCACCCGCCCGGTTCGACCTGGTCGTCGGCGCGGACGGGGTCAACTCGAAGGTCCGCGACCTGGTGTTCGGCCCGGTGCCGCAGCGCTCCCTCGGGGTGTACGGCTGCATCTTCACGATGGCCAACGAGTTCGGCCTGGATCGCGCGGGCCTGATGTACAACGAGCCCCGCCGCACCGTCACGATCGGCGGGATCAACCCGGAGAAGGCGGTCATCTCCCTCTTCTTCACCGCCGACGGGGTCTTCACCGCCGACGGGCTGGAGCATGACCGGCGCGACGTCGAGCAGCAGCGGCGCATCGTCGCCGACGCGTTCGCCGGCACCGGCTGGAAGGTGCCGCGCCTGCTCGAAGCCATGCGCACCGCGCCCGACTTCTGGTTCGACTCCACCACGCAGGTCCGGATGGAGCGCTGGTCACACGGCCGCGTGGTGCTCCTGGGCGACGCCGGCTACGCGGGTGGCCCGGGCGGCAACGGCACCGGCCTCGCGGTCGTCGGGGCCCACGTCCTGGCCGGTGAACTGGGAAGGTTGCCGTTCGAGCGGGCGTTCGAGGTGTACGAGCAGCGCCTGCGCCCCTACGTCGCCACCTGCCAGAAACAGGCGTCTGGGAGCTCGGACTTCCTGGTTCCCTCGACCGAGAAGAAGATCGCCCAGCGGGACCGGTTCTTCCGCACGATCCGCTACCTGCCGCCGGTGAAACACCTGTTCAGGCACCTTGCGACCCGCACCGCGACCGCCTTCGACCTGCCCGACTACGGTGGCCTGGGTCACACGCGGGACCTTTCCGGGAACAGAGGGAACGTTTTGTAACTTAAGCCTGGCACGCTCAACCCACACTGATGGCAGGTGTCTGACATGGCTACTCTTCCGGTTCTTCCCCTGACCGACGACGTCCTGCTCCCTGGCATGGTCATCCCGGTCACGCTCGACGCCACCACGCAGGCTGCCGTCGACGCGGCGCGCTCGGCCGGTGACAAGCGCGTCCTCGCCGTCCCGCGCGTCGACGGCGAATACGGCTCGTTCGGCGTCGTCGCCGTCCTCGAGAAGGTCGGCCGGCTGCCCAGCGGCGAGCCCGCCGCCGTCGTGCGCGGCGTGTCCCGGGCCCGCATCGGCGCCGGCGTCCCCGGCCCCGGCGCGGCACTGTGGGTCGAGGCCACCCTGCTCGACGAGCCGGCCCCGGCCGGCCGGGCGAAGGAGCTGGCCCGGGAGTACAAGGCGCTGGTCATCGGCGTGCTCCAGGAGCGCGGCGCGTGGCAGGTCATCGACACCGTCGAACGGATGACGGACCTGTCCGAGCTCGCCGACTCCGCCGGCTACGCGCCGTGGCTCACCCTTTCGCAGAAGATCCAGCTCCTCGGCGCGACCGACGTCACCGCCCGGCTCGAGCTGCTGGTCGAGTGGGCCCGCGCCCACGCCGCCGAGCAGCAGGTCAACGAGAAGATCAACCATGACGTGCGCGAGGGCCTGGAGAAGACCCAGCGCGAGTTCCTGCTGCGCCAGCAGCTCGCCGCGATCCGCAAGGAGCTCGGCGAGGACGAGCCGTCCGGCTCCGCCGACTACCGCACCCGCGTCTCGGAGGCCGTCCTGCCGGACGTCGTCCGCGAGGCGGCGGTGCGCGAGGTCGACCGGCTGGAGCGGGCCAGCGACCAGTCGCCGGAGGCGGGCTGGATCCGCACCTGGCTCGACACGGTCCTGGAGATGCCGTGGGACGTGCGCACCACCGACAACACCGACCTGGCCGAGGCCCGCGCGATCCTCGACGCCGACCACGCCGGCCTGGCCGACGTGAAGGACCGCATCCTGGAATACCTCGCCGTGCGCAACCGGCGCGCCGCGCTGGGCAAGGAGATCGTCGGCGGCCGCGGCTCCGGTGCCGTGCTCGCCCTCGCCGGCCCTCCCGGGGTCGGCAAGACCAGCCTCGGCGAGTCCGTCGCCCGGGCCCTGGGCCGCAAGTTCGTCCGGGTGTCCCTCGGCGGCATCCGCGACGAGGCCGAGATCCGCGGCCACCGCCGCACCTACGTCGGGGCGCTGCCCGGCCGGATCGTCCGCGCGCTGCGCGAGGCCGGTTCGATGAACCCGGTCGTGCTCCTCGACGAGGTCGACAAGCTCGCCGTCGGCTACGCCGGCGACCCGGCCGCCGCCCTGCTCGAGGTCCTCGACCCCGCGCAGAACCACACGTTCCGCGACCACTACCTCGAGGTCGACCTCGACCTGTCCGACGTGCTCTTCCTGGCCACCGCCAACGTGGTGGACACCATCCCCGGCCCCCTGCTGGACCGCATGGAGCTGGTGACCCTGGACGGCTACACCGAGCAGGAGAAGGTCGCCATCGCCCGGGACCACCTGTGGCCCCGGCAGCTCGACCGCGCCGGCCTCCGCGCCGACGAGGTCACGATCAGCGATCTCGCCCTGGGCGCGATCGCCGGCGAGCACACCCGCGAGGCGGGCGTCCGGCAGCTGGAGCGGGCCCTGGCGAAGGTCCTGCGCAAGGTCGCGGTCGCCTTCGACGGCACCCCGGTCCACGTCGACGACGTGGTCAAGTATCTGGGACGGCCCCGGTTCACCCCGGAGTCGGCCGAGCGCACCGCCGTCCCCGGCGTCGCGACCGGCCTCGCCGTCACCGGCGCCGGCGGCGACGTGCTCTTCATCGAGGCGACCTCGATGGAGGGCGACCCCGGCCTGACCCTGACCGGCCAGCTCGGCGACGTCATGAAGGAGTCGGCGCACATCGCACTGTCCTACCTGCGCTCCAACGGCCGGCGCCTCGGCATCGACCCGAACGAGCTCGCCGCCCGCCGCATCCACCTGCACGTCCCGGCGGGCGCGGTCCCGAAGGACGGCCCCAGCGCCGGCATCACGATGGTCACCGCCCTGGCGTCCCTGGCCACCGGCCGGCCGGTCCGCCCCGAGTTCGGCATGACCGGTGAGGTCACCCTCGCCGGCCGGGTCCTGCCGATCGGCGGGGTCAAGCAGAAGCTCCTCGCCGCGCACCGGGCCGGCCTCACCGAGGTCATCATCCCGAAGCGCAACGAGCCCGACCTCGACGACCTGCCGGAGGAGGTGCGGTCCCAGCTGACCGTGCACGCCCTCGCCGACGTCGCCGACGTCCTCGCCCTGGCCCTGCGCCCCGCCGACGTCTCAACCCTGGTCCCGACCGCCTGACCGACCCTTGCCGGCCCTTGCCGGCCCTTGCCGGCCCTTGCGGACCCGCCGCCCGTTCCCCGGGCGGCGGGTCTCGTCGTCCCTGCTACTCGGGGTAGTCGGGCGGCGGGTTGGTCGTGCGGATCAGCTCCAGCATGCGGCGCTGCGCGCGGCGGTCGTAGGACCGGGCGTCCGTGGTGATCATCGACCACGGGTCCGGGCAGTCACCCTCGTGCGACGCGTCGGGGCACAGGGCGTCGACGAGCCGGCCGGTGAGCGCGTCGAGCTCCGCCGGGTTGACCAGGACGTTGATCGTGACGCGGTACAGGCGGTGCCCCGGCGGGACGGCCTGGAGCGCCGCACGGGTCCGCGGCACCTGCTTCTTCGGCATCGGTACTCCTTCGGCGCGGATCGCCGACGGTAGCATCGCGAGTGAGCCGGGCGGCGCCTGTTCCGCGGTCACCGGCGAGCGGCGGCCGCGTTCCGGGGCACCCGCGAGGCGGACGTCGGCGGGCGCCTCGGCGACGTAGGCTCGTCACCGTGCCGAGCCGCAACAGGACCCCAGCAGCCGCCGAACCCACCACCGCAGCGGCGGAGATGACTCCGGCGAAAGCGTCCGCAGGGAAGAAGGCCGCTCCCGCGAAGGCCACCGCGGCGAAGAAGGCGGCTCCCGCGAAGGCCGCGGCTCCCGCGAAGGCCGCCGCCGTCGCGACGAAGAAGGCCGCCGTCGCGACGAAGAACGCTGCTGCCGCCACGAAGAAGACCGCCGCCGCGACAACGAAGGCTGCCGCTCCTGCGAAGGCTGCCGTGGCGAAGAAGGCCGGCGCGGCGAAGAAGGCCGTCACGAAGAAGGCCGCCGCGGCGAAGCAGGTGTCCCCCGCGAAGCAGGCCGCCGCCGCCAAGGCCGCCGCCGCGGCGGCAGCGCTGGCCGCGCTGGCCGCCCCCGACCTGGAACAGACCCGCAAGGCCCGGCGCATCCTGCGGCTGCTCACCACCCGCTACCCGGACGCCGCCCTCGAACTGGACTTCGAGTCGCCGCTGCAACTGCTCGTCGCCGCCGTGCTCGCCGCGCAGACCCTCGACGAGCGGGTCAACCTGGTCACCCCGGTGCTCTTCAAGCGCTACCCGACCGCCGCCGACCTGGCCGGCGCCGACCCGGCGGAGATGGAGCAGATCCTCGTGCCCGTCGGGTACTACCGGGCGAAGACCCGCAACGTCATGAAGCTCGCCGAGGTGCTCGTCGAGCGGCACGACGGGGAGGTGCCGCAGACGTTCGAGGAGCTCGTCGAGCTGCCGTGGGTCGGGCGGAAGACGGCGAACATGGTGCTGGGCAACGCGTTCGCCGTGCCCGCGATCTCCGTCGACACGCACGTCAGCCGGGTCGCGCACCGGCTCTCCTGGGCGCCGGAGAAGGACGGCGAGGCGACCGAGACCGGCGTCGGGGCGCTGTTCGAGAGCAAGGACTGGGTGTCGGTCAACCTGCTGCTGATCCTGCACGGCCGGCGCACCTGCCACTCCCGCAAGCCGGCGTGCGGCGCCTGCCCCCTGGCGGAGGAGTGCCCGTCGGTCGGTCTGGACGGCAAGGGCGAGCTCGACCCGGAGAAGGCCCGCGCCCTGCTGAAGTAGGCACGGGCCGGCGGTGGCAGACTGCTTCGGTGCAATTCGCCGAGTTCGACGCCCTGCTGGAGCAGGCGTTGCGGCGGTATGCGGCGCAGGAGCGCGACGGCGACGTCGCCGTGTTCGACCACTGGCGGGCCACCGAGGCGGACCTGACGCGGGTCGAGCGGTGGCTCGGAGTGCGGCTGCCGGAGCAGTACCGGCGGTTTCTGCTGCGATACGGCGCCGGCCGGTTCCTGTTCGTCGAGCTGCTGCCCGCCGACGAGGGGCGCCGCTGGGTCGAGACGCTGCTCGGCGCCAACGAGCCGGGCTCCGGGTTCGTGGCCGTCGCCCCGGTCGGGACCGGCGACTACTGGGGTTTCGTGGTCCGCGACGGGATCTGCGACAACGCGGTCAGCTTCCGGTACCACGAGGACGGCGCCGTCGAACCGGCCGCCCGGGACTTCCTGGAGTTCGCCGCCCTGGAGGGCCTGCGCGTCGGGCGGTGACCGACCGGCATGATGTGCGACGTGCGCCCTCCAACAGCCCGGCACCGCGTCACGACACCGCCCGGCACCGCGTCATGACCGCCCCGTTCGGCATCGGCGCCGAGGTGTGGCCCGGGCTGGCGAAGACCGCCGAGGAGGCCGGTGAGCTGCTCCAGGTCGTCGGGAAGCTGGTCGCCACGGCCGGGGAGCCCGCCCACTACGACGGCTCCGACCTGCGGGTGCGCCTGATCGAGGAGTGCGGCGACCTGCTCGCCGCGATCGGCTACCTCACCGCCGCCAACGGCATCGCCGACGAGGTCGCCGAACGGGCCGCCGGCAAGCGCGAGCTGTTCCAGCGCTGGCACGACGACGAACGGGCCGGCCGGCGGTGATCGTCGAGCCCCCCGGCCTTCACGAGCACCGCCGGCCGGTTCGCGGGCCGGTTCAGACCTCCACGGTCAGTTCGTAGACCTCCGAGACGGGATGGCCGGCCCGCTCGTGGACCCGCATGACGGCCTCCTTGCTCGGGCCGGTCGACAGGCAGAAGACCTTGCCGGACTCCGGGTCGAGCCAGGCCCGCTCGAAGTGCACGCCTTCCTCCGCCTCGATCGCCAGGTCCGCCTCGTGGGCCTCCTTGAGCTGCTCGGCACGCACGCCGACGAATCCGCTGTGCACGTCCATGAACTGCGCCATCGTGTCGCTCCTTCGTACGCCGAAATCGGGTCGACGTGGATGGTGGCGGCGTAGGACGATGCCGGGCATCGGTGCTTCGACCTACGAAGACCACCGAGGAGCGCGAGGGGTTGCGTTGTCCGCCGAGATCGGCGCAGCATTGACGCATGCCGACACCCCACGTGCAGCGCGTCGCCTGGGACGGCGCCCGGTTGATCGTGCGGGCGTGCGCCGACCGCGACTGGGCCGTGTGGTTCGCCAACTGGCTCAACGCACAGGCGGGGCCGCCGTTCGGGCAGCTCGTGATGCAGTGCCGGGACCGGCTCGTCGCGGCGTATGGCTACGAGGCCGCCGCGCTGGAGACCGGGATGTGGCGGGTCCGGCTCGACGACCTCATGGCGCAGCGGCCCGACCTGGTCGAGCCGTTCGCCGAGATCGTGCGCGACGCGACGCAGCGGCTGCGCACCGTCGCCTGACGGCCTATCTCAGGGCGGGTTGGCGGGTCTCGCGCTGCGCGGACTCCACCACCTCGCCGCGGGTGTCGCCGAGCCACACGACCGGGTTCACCGGCGTGCCGACCCGGCTCAGCAGCCCCGTCTCGTCGGTCCACGCGACCAGCGGCACCGGCTGCACGTGCTCGGTCTGCCAGCCGATGACGCGGCCGGCCTGGATCTCGTCGTCGGCGGCCGTGGCCAGCCACAACACCTGCGTCTGCGGAATGATCGTCATGCACTCAGTGATGCCCCGACAACGGAAGGTGCAATCGCGTCATGGCTGACTTCGAGGCTCTGCTGGCCGAGGGCGCGTCAGTGCCGGTCGAGGGCTGGGACTTCTCCTGGTTCGAGGGCCGCGCGACTGAGGAGCGCCCGCCGTGGGGGTACGCCGACCTGCTCGCGTCGCGCTACCGCACCGTGAGCGCGGCCCTGGACGTGCAGACGGGCGGTGGTGAGGTCGTCGCGTGGGCGCTGCGCCGCGCCGGGACCGTCCCCGGGGTCCTCGCCGCCACCGAGTCGTGGGCGCCGAACGTCGCGCTCGCCAGGCAGGCCCTGGCACCGTACGGCGCGACGGTCGCCCACGTCGCCGACGAGGGCCCGCTGCCGTTCGACGCCGGCACGTTCGACCTCGTCAGCAGCCGGCACCCGGTGGTCGCGGTCTGGCCGGAGCTCGCCAGGGTGCTGCGGCCCGGCGGCACCTACCTCGCCCAGCACGTCGGGGTCGGCACCGCGCACGAGGTCACCGAGGCGATGCTCGGCCCGACCCCGGTCAACCAGGGCCGGCTGCCCGCGACGGCGGCAGCCGGCGCCGAGGCGGCCGGGCTGCGGGTGGAGGACCTGCGGGAGGTGACGTTGCGGATGGAGTTCCACGACGTCGCCGCCGTCGCGGTGTTCCTGCGCAAGGTGATCTGGATCGTGCCGGGGTTCACCGTGGCCGCGTACCGCGAGCCGCTGCTGGCCCTGCACGAGCGGATCCAGGCGGAGGGGCCGTTCGTCGCGCGCACCACCAGGTACCTGATCGAGTGCTCCAAACCACACCGGAACGGCAGTGAGTGAACGGTCGTTGGGGGGCCGGGGATAGTTTGTGTGGAGAAGCACACCCGCCGCTGCCGCAGGAGAAGTCTGATGAGCGAGTCCGTGAACGTAACCGTGACCGGTGCCGCCGGCCAGATCGGCTACGCGCTGCTGTTCCGCATCGCGTCCGGTCAGCTGCTCGGCGCCGACACCCGCGTGAAGCTGCGCCTGCTGGAGATCCCGCAGGCCGCCCGCGCCGCCGAGGGCACCGCGCTGGAGCTGCAGGACGGCGCGTTCCCGCTGCTCGCCGGCGTGGACGTGTTCGACGACCCGAAGCAGGCGTTCTCCGGCGCCAACGTCGCCCTGCTCGTCGGTGCCCGCCCCCGCACCAAGGGCATGGAGCGCGGCGACCTGCTCGAGGCCAACGGCGGCATCTTCAAGCCCCAGGGTGAGGCGATCAACGCCGGCGCCGCCGAGGACATCCGCATCCTGGTCGTGGGCAACCCCGCCAACACCAACGCCCTCATCGCCCAGCGCAACGCCCCCGACGTGCCGGCGGACCGGTTCACCGCGATGACCCGCCTGGACCACAACCGGGCCGTGGCGCAGCTGTCGCAGAAGCTCGGCGTGCCGGTCTCGGAGATCAGCAAGGTCACCATCTGGGGCAACCACTCCGCGACGCAGTTCCCGGACATCCTGCACGCCGAGGTCTCCGGCCGCAACGCCGCCGAGGCCGTCGGCGACCAGCAGTGGTATGCCGACGAGTTCATCCCGCGGGTCGCCAAGCGCGGCGCGGAGATCATCGACGTGCGTGGCGCGTCCTCGGCCGCGTCGGCCGCGTCCGCCGCCATCGACCACGTCTTCGACTGGGTCAACGGCACCCCCGAGGGTGACTGGACGTCGGTGGCGCTGCCGTCCGACGGCTCCTACGGCGTGCCGGAGGGCCTGATCTCCTCGTTCCCCGTGGTGTCCCGCGGCGGCAAGTGGGAGATCGTGCAGGGGCTGGACATCGACGCGTTCTCCCGGGCCCGCATCGACGCGTCCGTCGCCGAGCTCGCCGAGGAGCGCACCGCGGTGGAGCGCCTGGGTCTCATCTGATCGTCGGTGCCGCCGGCCCGCCCATCCCGCACGGTGGGCGGGCCGGCGTGTCTCAGTGCGGGGTGCGGCCGAGCTCGTGCCAGCTCGCCTCCGACAGCTCCACCTGGTAGTGCTCGGCCGCCTTCGCCAGGTTCGCGAAGGCCAGGTCGCGGTCCGTGTCGTTGACGCCGCGGACCTGGTCGAAGCGGGCGACCGCGTTGCGGACGTGTTTGGCGTCCGTCAACGGCAGCTTGCGGTGCTCCGGGAACGCGTAGACGCTGTCGGGCAGGCGCTCGCGGGTCTCCTCGGACAGGGTGCCGTGTGCCTCGTAGGGCCTCCAAGTCGTCTTCATACCCGTTTTTCTTCCCTGCCGGCCCGGTCGTGACACCCCCGATCGGCCGCATCGTTCGCGGCGGGTGGCGCGGGACGGTACCGTCTGGTCCGACACAGGACGGTCGAAGGAGATCACGAGTGAAGGTGGATGCCGACGCGCGGCAGCGGCTGAGTGCGTTCCTTGGGACGCATGAGGACACGATCGTGCGGCAGTGGACGGAGATGGCTGCCCGCACACTGCGTGGACGGCTCACCAACACGGAGCTCGCCCGGCAGGTGCGCGACGTGTTCGGAGCCCTGCGGGGCGTGCTGAGCGCCGAGGGCGACGGGGAGGTCGCGGGCGCCGAAAGCGGCGAGTCGCGGGCGGCCCTCGCCGACCTGTCGCGGCTGTGGGCCCGGCAGGGCTTCACGCCGAGCGAGACCGCGAGTCTCGTGTTCACGATCAAGGAGGTCGTGCTCGGCATCAGCGAGTCCGGCCCGGCGGAGCTGTCGACGAACGACTTCCTGCTGCTGTCGCTGGTCGTCGACGACATGGGGCTGTTCACGTTCGAGACCTACACCAAGACCCGCGAGTCGGTGATCGCCGACCAGACCGAGCAGCTGCTGGAGCTGTCGACGCCGGTGGTGAAGCTGTGGGAGGGCGTGGTGGCGGTGCCGCTGGTCGGCACGCTGGACTCCGCCCGCGCCCAGGTGGTCATGGAGAAGCTGCTGCAGACCCTGGTCGACACCGGCTCCGCGTTCGCGATCGTCGACATCACCGGCGTGCCGGCCGTCGACACGCAGGTCGCGCAGCACATCCTGAAGACGGTCGTAGCGGCGCGGCTGATGGGCGCGGAGTGCATCATCTCCGGCATCCGGCCGCAGATCGCGCAGACCGTCGTCGCGCTCGGCATCGAGTTCGGCGACATCGTGACGAAGTCCAACCTCGCCGACGCGCTGCTGCACGCGCTGCGCGCCAGCGGCGTCGAGGTGGTCCGCCGCTCGAACCGCGACAGGACGCTGTGATGGATCGGGTCCCCGTCCTGAAGATCGGCGAGATCCTGCTGGTCTCGATCCAGATCGACCTCGACGACCAGACCGCGCTGCAGCTGCAGGAGGACCTGGGCGACCGGATCGTGGAGACCGGCGCGCACGGCGTCGTGATCGACATCTCCGCCCTGGAGATCGTCGACTCGTTCATCGGCCGGATGCTGTCCACGATCGCGTCGGTGTCCCGCGTCCTGGACGCCGAGACCGTCGTCGTCGGCATGCGGCCCGCGGTCGCGATCACGCTGGTCGAGCTGGGGCTGTCGCTCAACGGGGTGCGCACCGCGCTCAACGTCGACAAGGCATTGGAGATCCTCGCCGAGGCCAAGCAGGTGCGTGGCGTCGGTCTGCTGAGGGTCCGCGGCTCCGACGACGTGCCCGTATGACGCAGCCGCAGGAGCCGCAGCGGTTGCCGATCACCGACGACAAGGACGTGGTCAGGGTGCGCCAGGCGGTGCGGGTGATCGCCCTCGCCGCGAAGCTGCCGCTGGTCGACCAGACGAAGCTGGTCACCGCGGCGAGCGAGCTGGCCCGCAACACCCTGATCCACGGCGGTGGCGGCCACGCCCTCGTCGATCAGGTGCACAACGGGCGCCGCGCCGGGGTCCGCGCCGAGTTCGTCGACAGCGGGCCAGGCATCGCCGACCTGGACCTGGCCCTCACCGACGGCTATACCACCGGCAGCGGGCTGGGACTCGGCCTGAGCGGCTCGCGCCGCCTCGTCGACGAGTTCGAGATCGTCACCGCCGCCGGGGAAGGCACCCGGATCACGGTGACCAAGTGGGCACGGTGACTCCTCCGGCCATGGTGCCCCTGGTCGAGGAGCTCGGCTGGATTCCCGTCGACGAGGCGGGCGCGGCCGGTGTGGCCCGCCGCGTCGCCGTCGACTGCGCCCGCCGGCTCGGCTTCAGCGACGAGCGCGCCGGCGAGGTCGCGATCGTCGCCGCCGAACTGGCGAGCAACCTGCACCGCCACGCCGACGTCGGGTCGCTGTCGGTGCGCTGCCTGCGCGCCGGCGCGTCCGGCGGGGTCGAGCTCGTCGCCGTCGACAGCGGCCCCGGCATGGCGGACCTGGTGTTCAGCGGCGCCGACGGCACGTCGACCGCGGGCACGCTCGGCATCGGCCTCGGCGCGGTCCGGCGCCTGTCGAGCCACTCCGGGGGTTACTCGCTGCCCGGTCGCGGCACCGTGCTGACCGCGCAGTTGTGGGCCGGCCGCGACCGCGTGGAAACGCCGGTCGTCGCGGGTCTGAGCCGGCCGATCACGGGTGAGACCGTGTGCGGTGACCGCTGGGCGGCGCGGGAGCGCGACGGTGCGCTGCTGCTGCTGGTCGCCGACGGCCTCGGGCACGGCGCCCTGGCGGCGGCGGCCGCGAACGCCGTCGTCGACGCCTTCCTCGCCAGCGGGCTCGACGCGCCCGCCGCGATCGTCGAGCACCTGCACCGGGTCGTGTCGCACACCCGCGGCGCGGCCGTGTCGGTGGTGCGCGTCGAGGGTGACGCGGTGCGCTTCGCCGGGCTGGGCAACGTGGCCGGCGTGATCGCGTCCCCGGACGGGGAGCGGCGCAGCATGGTCAGCATGCCCGGCATCGTCGGGCACCAGTCCCGCGGCATGCGCGAGTTCGGCTACGAACTGCCGCCGGAGGCCGTCGTGGTGCTGCACTCCGACGGCGTATCGGACCGCTGGAACCTGCGGGACTACCCGGGGCTCAGCCGGCAGGACCCGCTGCTCATCGCGGGCACCCTGCTGCGCGACGCCGGGGTTCGCCGCGACGACGCCTGCGTGGCGGTGGTGCGGCCGTGACCGAGGACCCGCCGACCTCACCGCCGGAGCCGCTGCTGCGGATGACGTTGCACGGCGACCAGGACGTGTTCGTGCTGCGCCAGCGTGGCCGTGAGGTCGCCGCGGCGGTCGGCATGGAGCACCAGGATCAGGTCCGGGTCGCCACCGCCCTCAGCGAGATCGGCCGGCACGCCATCGGCGCCACCGTGATGTTCACCGCCGAGGTTTCCGCGAGGCCGCGTCTGGTCATCGTGGTAGAGGCGGGCGGCATCGGGTTCAGTCCGCCTGAGGGAACGGTGGCGGCAGGTCGGTTGATGGACGAGGTGCACGTGGAACGGGACCGGATCAGCCTGGCGCGCAGGCTGCCCGCCCAGGTCGGACCGGAGCGGCTGGCCGAGGCGCGGCACACGTTGGCGCAGAGCCAGCCGACGACGGCGTTGGACGAGCTCAGCGTGCAGAACCGGCAGCTGGTCACGGCCCTGGAGGAGGTCCAGGCGCACCGCGACGAGCTGCTCACCCTCAACGCGGAGCTGGAGGAGACCAACCGCGGGGTGATGGCGCTCTACACGCAGCTGTCCGAGGAGCTGGAGCAGACCAACCAGGGTGTCGTCGCCCTGTACGCGGAGCTGGACGAACGCTCGGCCCAGCTGCGCGAGGCCAACGAGGCGAAGAGCCGCTTCCTGGCCAACGTGTCGCACGAACTGCGCGCGCCGGTCACCGCCATCATCGGGCTGACCCGGCTGCTGCTCGACCCGCGGTCGGAGCCGCTCACCGCCGACCAGACCCACCAGCTGGGGCTGGTCCAGGGTTCCGCCGCCGATCTGCTCGCCCGGGTCAACGACCTGCTGGACCTCGCGAAGGCCGAGTCCAACCGGATCGACGCGGCCTGGGCGCCGGTCGACCTCGGCGCGGTCTTCGGCCAGTTGCGCGGCACGCTGCGCCCCCTCGCCAAGCCCGGCGTCGAGCTCGAGATCGCCGAGCCGCCCCCGGTCGACCTGGTCACCGACGAGGTGCTGCTCACCCAGATCCTGCGCAACCTGCTCACGAACGCGCTGAAGTTCACCGACGCAGGCTCGGTCGGGATGGGTGCGCTCGTGCTGGACGGGCGGCTGCACATCGCGGTCGCCGACACCGGCATCGGCATCCCGTTCGCCGAGCAGCGGCGCGTCTTCGAGGAGTTCCACCAGGTGCGCGGCGCCCATCAGGCGGGCGGGACCGGGCTCGGGCTGCCCTACGCGCGGCGGCTCGCGACGCTGCTGGGCGGCGGGCTGAGCATGGTGAGCGAGCCGGGGGAGGGCAGCACCTTCACCCTCGACCTGCCGCTGCGCCCGTTGTCCCAGGACGACACCGACCTGCCGCACGTGCCCGCGGTCCTCGTCGTGGACGACGAGGCCGCCGCCCGGCTGGTGCTGCGGGAGCATCTCACCGGCATCGCCGAGCACGTCCACGAGGCCGCCGACGTCCGGTCCGCGTATGCCATCGCGACCCGCGAGCGGCCGTCGGTGATCTTCCTGGACCTGCGGATGCCGGGCGGCGACGGCGGCGAGCTGATCGCCGCGATGGCCGCGGCACCCGAGGTCGCCGGCATCCCGGTCGTGGTGGTCACCGCCGTCGACGTCGGGCACGTGCCCGGTGCCGCGGCGGTCCTGGCCAAGTCGGCGCTCACCAGGCGGATAGTCGCCGACGTCGTCACCCTGGTGACGGCGTGACCGGCGCAGCCGCGTGAGTTCGGAGGCCGCCGCCGACATTCTCGTCGTCGACGACAGCCCCTCGAAGCGTTACGTCATCACCAGCTGGCTGCGCCGCGACGGGCACCGGGTGATCGAGGCCGCCACCGGCCTGGAGGCGCTGCGGCTGCTGCACGGCGGCCCGGACGGCGCCGCCCTGCACGCCGAGCTGGTCGTGCTCGACGTGCGGCTGCCGGACATCGACGGCTTCGAGGTCGCCGAGCGGATCAAGGAGGACCCGCACACCAGCGCCGTCCCGGTGATCCACATCTCGGCGACCGCCGTCCACGTGGTGGACCGCACCCAGGGGCTCAACCGCGGCGCCGACGCCTACCTCGCCGAGCCGATCGACCCCGACGAGCTGCTCGCCACGGTCCGGGCGAAGCTGCGCGAGTACCGGGCCCGCCGCCGGGCCGAACGCCTCGCCGGGCGGCTCACCCGCCTCGTGGACACGACCACGGCGTTCAACGCCACGACCAGCCTCGCGGACCTCCTCGTCGCCGCGGCGACCGGCGCCGCCCGGGTCTTCGAGGGGCCGGCCGCCGTCGCCGCGGGTTCCGAGGAGACCGGCCCGATCGCGGTGCAGGTCGACGCCGTGGACGGCGTGGCGCAGCTGCGGGCGGCGATGCGGGAGCAGTACGAGCACGACCCGCTCGACGGGCAGGCCGGCACCGTGCTGTTCCGGCAGGAGACCGGCCCGTGGTGGCCCGGCGCGGTGTGGCGGGTCGTGGCCCGCGCCAAGCCCGGCCGGGAGCCGCTGCACGTCGCGGTGGCCGCCGCAGGGTTCAGCGACGACGACGCCGACCTGCTGCGCCAGTTCGGCCAGGCGGTCGCCCTCGCGGTGGAGGCGCTGCGCAGCTACGACGAGGAGCGCCGCACCGCGCTCACCCTGCAGCAGAGCATGCTGCCGCAGCACCTGCCGACGGTGCCGGGGGTGCAGCTCGCCGTGCGCTACCGGCCGGCCAGCGAACACGCCTCCGTCGGCGGCGACTTCTACGAGGTCCTCCTGCTGGACGGGCAGCTGGTCGCGGCGATCGGCGACGTCGCCGGGCACTCGCTGCGGGCCGCCACGATCATGGCGGAGGTCCGCCACGCGCTGCGGGCCTACCTGGTCGAGGACGCCGCGCCCGGGCCGAGCATGGAGCGGCTCAACCGGATGATGCTGCGGCTGCTGCCGGAGGAGATCGCCACGATGTGCCTGCTGAGCATGGACCCCGCCAGCGGGCGGATCCGGCTCACCAACGCCGGGCACCCGCCGCCGCTGCGGGTCCGTGACGGGCAGGTCACCCAGGTCGAGGGCCGGGTCGCGCTGCTGGGCGTGCCGACCCCGCACGACGAGGAGATCCCGCTGACCCTCGCGGTGGGGGAGACCCTGGTCCTGGTCACCGACGGGCTCATCGAGTCGCGCGGGCACACCTTCAACGAGGGCCTCGCCGTGCTGTGCGCCGCGGTCGCCGACGTCGACGAGGACCTGGAGGGCTTCTGCGACCGGCTGCTCACCGACCTCGGCGCGGGCTCCCGCGACGACGACGTGGCCCTGCTGGTGATCCGCCGGGTGGATTATCCCTGAACCGGTTGCACCGCGTCCCGCGACCGCACAGGCTGCGGTGAGACGAACGGGGGGACTTCATCATGGCGGTCTGTGAGACCTGCGGTAACGACTACTACATGGCCATCGAGATCAGGACGGTCGGCGGCGGCGTGCACGTCTTCGACTCCTTCGAGTGTGCGATCCACCGGCTCGCGCCGGTCTGCGAGCACTGCGGCACGAAGATCGTGGGCCACGGTGCGGAGGTGTCCGGGAGCTTCTACTGCAGCGCGCACTGCGCCCGCACCGCCGACCAGGCGCTCGGTTTGGAGATCCGCGACGCGGTTGGGGCATACCCCGGGTGAGCCTTGCCGGTGCCCTGCATGATTGGGTCTTCCTGCAGCAGGGCATTGGATGAGGCACACGTCGCGGAGGAGCAGCTGTGGTGGTCCTGGGTATCGACATCGGCGGTTCGGGCATCAAGGGGGCGCCGGTCGACCTGGCAACCGGTGAGTTCACCGCCGAACGCCACCGCATCGAGACTCCGCAGCCCGCGGACACGTCCGCCGTCGTCGAGACCGTCGCGGCGGTCGTCGCGCAGTTCCCGCCGGCGAGCAGTGTCGGCATCACGTTCCCGGCCGTGGTCCAGCACGGCGTGACGAAGACCGCTGCCAACGTCGACGCGTCCTGGGTGGACGCGCCCGCGGAGCAGCTCTTCAGCGACGCGCTGGGCCGGCCGGTGACGGTCCTCAACGACGCGGACGCGGCCGGGGTCGCCGAGATCGAGTACGGCGCCGGCAAGGGCGTCGACGGCCTGGTCGTGATGGTGACGCTGGGCACCGGCATCGGCAGTGCCCTGTTCATCGACGGGCGGCTGGTGCCCAACACCGAGTTCGGCCACCTGCAGCTGACCGGGCACCACCTGCACGGCGGCGACGCCGAGGACTTCGCCTCGGACCGCATCCGGGAGACCGAGGAGCTCGGCTGGCCCGAGTGGGCCGAGCGGGTCCAGGTCTACCTGCGGCACCTGCACGCACTGCTGTGGCCGGACCTGATCATCATCGGCGGCGGCGTGAGCAAGAAGACCGACAAGTGGCTGCAGCACGTGTCGGTGCCCACGAAGGTCGTCCCGGCCACCCTGCAGAACAACGCCGGCATCGTCGGCGCCGCACTGCTCGCGTCGCGCAGGGCGCACTGACCGCAGCAGTCGTGCCTGCGGGCGTGCGGTCATAGTGCACGATAGGTCGCATGGGGGACATGCCCGCGGCGCTGCGAGCTGAGGACCCGGCCACGGTCGGGTCCTACCGGCTGCTCGGCGTGCTCGGCGTCGGCGGCATGGGCACCGTCTACCTCGCCGCAGGTCCCGACGACCGCCGGGTCGCGCTCAAGGTCATCAACCCGGTCTGGCACGGCGACCCGCAGTTCCGGCAGCGGTTCGCGGCCGAGGCCGCCGCCGCGTCCCGGGTCGCCGGCTTCTGCACCGCCCGCGTGCTCGACGTGGCGCTGGACGGTCCGGTGCCGCACCTGGTGACCGAATACGTCTCCGGGCCGTCCCTGCACGACTACACGACCGTCAACGGGCCCCTCGCGGGGCAGGTCGAGGCGGTCGCCGTCGGGGTCGCCGCGGCGCTCACCGCGATCCACGCCGTCGGGCTCGTGCACGCCGACCTCAGCCCGCGCAACGTGCTGCTGTCGCCGTTCGGCCCGAAGGTCATCGACTTCGGCGTGGCCCGCCTGCTCGGCCACGCCGGCCCCGTCGGGCAGCTGTTCGGCACGCCCGGGTGGCTCGCGCCCGAGCAGGAGCGGGGCGCCCCGCCGAGCCAGGCCTCCGACGTGTACGCGTGGGGCGTCCTCGTCGCGTGGGCCGGCACCGGCGTCAAGCCGGCCGGGTCGGTGCCGGCGGGGCTGGCTCCGGGGCTCGCCGAGATCGTGGCCCGGGCGCTGCGCGACGACCCGGCCGCCCGCCCGACGGCCCGCCAGGTCCTGCTGGCGCTCGTCGGCGACGACGAC
>NZ_JBFAPO010000096.1:0-30325 GCF_040676755.1 Dactylosporangium sp. NPDC049525
CACAGACCCCATCTGATCATCTCCTTCTGCCATGCCCGGTAGACGTCGGCGAAACGCAGGACGCAGGCGCCGATGAAGTAGGTCTTGAGCGAGGCCGACACCCGGAGGCCACGGTTCCCATGCATGTCACCATCACCGCCGACGACACCGGACGACTGACCGTCCAACCGGCCGCCGACACCGCAGCGCCGGGGGACGCGCACAACGTCACCGTCGCGTTGTGCCCGCCAGGCGCCTACGACCGGCCGTCCGGCACCCTGACCCACCCCTACCGGTACGCCAACGCGACCCCCGCGATTGCTGCCGCACCGGTACATCCACCGTGCGACGCGACCGTCGCGGACCTCAACGCGCCCACCGTCCTCGTGGCCATCCACCCGCTCAGCCGACGCCTGCTCGCCGTCGGACCCTTCACCGGCCCAGACCGAGCCCGCCAGTGGTGGCACGCCGACGCCAATCAGCTCGCCAGCAACGGCGCCGCCTGCCACGTCCTCCCGCTGCCCCGCGACGACGCCGACGCCCGGACAGGAGGGCAGGCATGACCCGCACCGACCCGCGTCAACCCGAGACCCTGATCCGGGTCGCGTTCTACGGCCTCGCCCGCAACGACCCCGCCCGCGACCTCGCCGCGCAATACCAGCAGTGCCGTCACGTGGTCCCCGGCCACTACCTCGCCACCGCGTTCTTCGACACCACCGGTGCCGCAGTCCACGAGCCGCCGCCGACGCAGTTGACGATCAATGACGCGGCGGTGCCTCGCGACGGAGGTCTCGCCGACCTGCTCGACGAGGCGGGCAGCGCCGCACGCCGGTTCGACTTCGTCATCGTCGCCGACCTCGACCGGCTCGGCCGCGACACCGGACGCGTGAGCGACATCCTGCGCCACCTCGTGCACTGCGACGTCGAGCTCCTGGTCCGCCCCGACCTCAGCAACGGCAACCGCGAGGTGCCGAGGCATCCGCCGCTACAGCACCTGCGAAGCGTCGCCTACCTGCACGCGCTCGTCACCGTCTGCCAGGAAGGAGACGTTCGATGACCGCCACCCTGCCCGAGTGGCTGCGACCCGCCAGCAGCGGCCCGCTCCCGCAACGGACCATCCGGGTCGCGTTCCTCGGCCGCACCTCCACCGACGAGCAACAGGACCCCACCCTGTCCCTGCCCCGCCAGTTGACCAACAGCGAGCGCGCACTACTACCCGGGATGGTCATCGTCGCGTGGTTCTACGACGTCGAGTCCTCCCGCAAGGAACTCGCGCAACGCGGTTCCAGCACCGCATGGAGCAAGTACGACATCGGCATCCAACGCGACGGCGGCCTCAACGACCTGATCGCCGAGGCCACCGCACCGGACCGCCGTTTCGACGTCGTCATCTGCGAGTCCATCGACCGCATCGCCCGCTACACCCACCAGGGCACCAAAATCGAGCACGACCTCGAACTCGCCGGCATCCCGCTGCTGGCCGCCGACGAGCCGATCATCCTCGACGGACAGACCAACGGCCGCAAACGCAAACGCGCCAGCCAGGTCCTGCTCCGCCGCACCAAACAAGGCGTCGCCGAGTGGTACATCATCGAAATGCTGGAGAAGTCCTGGGACGGGTTCGAGACCCACACCGGACAGGGCTGGAACGTCGGCAAACCGCCATACGGCTACGTCGCCGAGAAACACAAACACCCCGTGCCCGCCAAACGGGCACAGGGCAAGCACAAGACCAAACTGGAGATCGAACCGGTCCGCGGCCTCGCCGTCATGCAGATCTACGCGTGGCGCATCGACGAGAAACTGTCCTACCGGGCCATCGCCGAACGGCTCAACACCGACCTCGACCGGTACCCGCCGCCGCAGCCGGTAGACCCCGAACGCGCGGTCGGCCGATGGACCGGCTCCGCCGTCCGGGAGATCCTGTTCAACCCGAAGTACACCGGGCACATGGTCTGGAACCGGCGGTCCACCAAGGACAAACTCCACCCCGGAAAGAACAACCCCCGCGAGGAGTGGATCGTCTCGGCTGAACCCACCCACCCGGCGATCGTGCCGATCGACGCCTACGTCGCCGCGCAGAGCATCGCCGCGTCCCGCCAGCGATCCCGCGCCGACGCGCAGCCCGCCACACCCAACCGGCACCGCCAGACCCGGCGCGTCTACGCCCTACGGTCCTACGTGTGGTGCGGCCCGTGCCAGCGGCGGATGTTCGGCCGGACCGTCGCGCCGTACACCTACTACTCCTGCCAGCCACGGGAACGGGAAATCCCGGAAGGGCACCCCGGCACCGTCTCAGTCACCGAGGAGACGCTGCTCGGATTCACCACCCAATTCTTCAATATCTACCTCCTCGGCCCCGACCGCCTACAGCTCGCCGTGCGCAGCGTTGACGTCGCAGCCCAACACGCCGCCGACGAACACCGCCGCAAGATCGCCTCACTACGGCACGCCCTGACCGACATCACCCACCGCCGGACCCGGCTCCTCCGCGTCCTCGAGGAAGCCGACGACCCCGACGGCAGCATGTTCAACGACATCCGCGAACGACGCGCCCAACTCGACCAGGACCTCAGCATCAAGACCGCCGAGCTGGCCCACTACGAAGCCACCATGCCTGCTGGCACCGCTGACAACATCGAACTCCTCACCGACCTCCCCGAAATGGAGATCGACCTCGGACTCCTACCAACCGACCGCCTGAGGCCCTTCCTCGACGCGTTCGCCGTACAGATCACCCACGACGTCCTAACCAACCGAGTCCGCTTCCAAGCCACCATCACCGACCGCGACGCGGCCAACCTGTCCCGGCTGACACGGACCATCATCCCCCACCAGCGCCGCCCAACGGACGCCGTGACCGCCACACACGACGCTGCCCCCGCCGACGACGGCGGGGGCAGCGTTGATTTGCAGATCTGTGACATGCCCCGCCGGGGGCACCATCCGCAAGACAGCGGTTTACCAGTCAAACGAAGCCCTGGACCAGCGATTACGCTGCCCAGGGCTTCGCTGTTATATACGGCTGTAGACGGCTCTGAGCGGCCCTGATCGGTCATCCGTGCCCAGTGCGTGCCGAAGTCGGACTTCGCTCGAGCACTCGACCCTGCCGCACATGCAGCGGATCAACACGCGCTCAGCTGCTCACCCACAAGGCCATACTGAGATACGGTTTGTGGTCGCGACATCGTCCTAGCCCTGTACACCTCAGCAGCCCTGTCGACGCCCAGAGCAGGCCCTCATGACAGACTGGTCCAAGATCGATATCCGCGAGTTCATGGAAGTGGTGCTCGAGGAGGAGCATCCACGCGTGTTGGTCGGCCGGCTAATTCTGGAGCGGTTGCCATATGCGTTTGACTCGAAGGCCCAATACCTGCGATGGAGAGACGCTCTCGCCGACGGGTTTCAAGTCGATGCGCGCGATATTGTCATCGTTGGCAGTGCAGCAACCGGCCGAAGTATTAACTCGCGTAAGAAATTCGGCACATTTCATGGGAAATCCGCCAGACCCGATTAATGGTCGGCTTTGGCAATTCTGCTTCGTTTCGCTCCCCTGTGAACAGGCGGCCGTTCGGTGCAGTACCGAACTCCCTCATGTGCCAGTGGAGCAGTGCCGTCAATTCGGGTGGCGATGGGACAGTCCGCACTTCGCCGCGCGCCCGCTGCTTGAGCTGACGACTGTCGCGGTTCTCGCCGTTGTCGGTCCAGTCTTTGCCCGCGTGTGGCTCGGCCCTTTCCAGTGTGATCTCTCCCCATCCTTGATCTGGCAGGTCAAGATGCCTCAGCTTTAGAGCGACGGCTTCATCCTGGCGCAGTGCCATTGCTGCGCGCCCCCATCTGCTGATGGTCGACGAGCCCACGGCGCAGCTGGACCCGAAAAGTGCAGAATCCGTCGTCGGAGCTCTGTCGGTTCTTGCGGAGGCCGGAGTAATTGTCGTGATTGCCACGCATGACCCGAGAGTTCGTTCGGCTTGCTCGCAGGTTACCGATCTTGGAATGTCATGAAGCCCTCGCGCACATCGGGGGAGGTGGCCGCCGAGCTACACCCGGCGACGGATCCATCGCCGGACCACGGCACCGGTCAGTGCTAGCAGGAACAGGAAGATGACGGCCCGCCAGGTGTCGCCGGTGGTGTTCTGGCCGGTGTAGGACAACATGCCGATGAAAAACCAGGCCACGTCCGCCACCAGGGTGAACAGCAGGAACTTCGTGTCGGTGCCGAGCCCACGCCTAGCCGCGGTCTGTCCGTGGTTGACGTTGATGGTGCCGCTCTGCGTGGTGTAGGCATCACGGCCTGCGGTGATGTTCTGTATGTTGCCGGGGCCGTTCTCCGTGCTCATGGTGACTCCTTATCTCGACGTCTCGACGCGCCGCTGTCCGTCAGAGGACCTCTGACGGACAGCGCTCGATTCGACGGAGGCGGCGACCATGCACGTGAACCGACCGGGGTGGATGACCGGCCGCGCTCTAGAGTCGCGTGATGCCCGCCGGCAGACCATTGTCGCTGGCCGTGATGCATACACGACGCAGGGCGGCACCATCAACGTCACCCAAGGACAGACCCCAGCCGGCGCCGATGCGACCGAGCCCGTGGATGGGCGCGTGCGGGTGCTGATGCTGGCCGCCAACCCGGCGAGCACAACACGGCTGGCGATCGATGAGGAGGCCCGGGAGATCACCGAGAAGATCCGGCTGACGCAGGACCGGGACGCGTTCGATCTCATCACGCGCCTGGCGGTGCGGCCAGCGGACCTTCTGCAGTACCTCAACCAACACAACCCGCACATCGTGCACTTCAGCGGACACGGGGATCCGGCCGGCGAGATCATGCTGGCCGGCGTCGACGGCGGTGATCAGCCGGTCGGTCCGGCAGCACTGGCCGAGCTCTTCCGGATCATGAAGAACAAGATCCGGATCGTCGTGCTCAACGCGTGCTACTCCGCTGTCCAGGCGCGGGCGATCGGGCAGCACATCGACTACATCGTCGGCATGCGGGCGCGGGTCGGCGACCAGGCGGCCATCATTTTCGCTGCGGCCTTCTACTCCGCGCTCGGCTTCCGCCGGACCGTGCCGCAGGCCTTCGAGCAGGCGACGACGGCCCTGATGCTGCACGGGCTGGCCGACCACGACGTGCCCGAGCTGGTCGTGCGCCCCGGCGCGGATCTGACCTTCCGGATTAGCACCACGGGTTGACCTTGGAAGATCGTGGTAGCTCGACTTCGGTAAGCGCCTGGATGAGCCGGCAGGGAAGAGGAAATGGAAGAACTCCGCGTCGAGCGCTGCATCCACTTCACCTGGGTATCTTCTCGGGGGTTGCGGACGACGTTTATGCGCCATTTTCAGCTGGCCGGATCAACTGTTCGGCCGACTCGATGTCGCCGTAGCCCGCTGCAACGTCGGGCCGGTCGAGCCAACAAAATTGATCGCACAGCGCAGCCTTTCCGCCAGCCACGGGTGATATTCAGCGCAGCGCGCTCGACCGGTTGCAGTTTGCATTTCCGTACACCTGTTTAGGCATGCTGGCACCGTCGCACACCATCTGATCAGCTGGCCGCACTACGGACCGACACCCGCCCACCCCCGGCCGGGCACGACTCTCGAATGGATAAAAGGTGCCCCGTTTGTTATCGACCAGGGAAAATCGCCGCATCGGGCGAAGTGGCGGCCACCGGGCTGCTATCACAATAACGCTGCTCAGCGCATTTCCCCGTCGTTTGCTTTACGCTGCGGCCCTCACGACTGTCATCATGACCGCGGGCTGCAGCGGATCCCCGGAACCCCACCCCCCGGTCGGGGCCAATGCCAGCACCAACGCCGCTGAACCAGCCGCCCGCCCGTCGCAGCAAACGCCAACGCCGCCGCCGTCAGTTGCGGCTCCCGCGCAAGGCGACACGCTGGCCAGCTTGTCTGGACCCGGTCGGGTGAACGTCATCGCCAACGTACAGGGGCGCGGGTTCGACATCGTCGACAGCCTGATTGAGATGCAAGACCCGGACAACGACCTGTCGACATTGCAGGCGTATGACGTGGACGGTTCGCCGCTGGCCAAACTGCCGGAGGGCTCATACACAGGCGAGTGCGGCGCAGCGGATGTCGTCACCAATGGCCGTCGGCTACTCATCACCGAGTTCATAGTGACAGTGCCTGCCGCCGGCATCAATCAAGCGACCGACTCGCTGCAACTCACTGCGTGGGACGCAAAGACTGGCGCACGGGCGTGGTCGGTCACCCCGGTGCCGTCGTCCACGGACCGTCTTGCCTGCCAAGCGTACGACGGAAACCTCGCAAACGTGTCCATCACACAAGACGGCAACTGGGCTGTCCTGCTGAGATCCACCACAAGCGTGGCAATCGATCTACGTGATGGGCACCTGTACCCACGCGCCGACCTACTCGGCACTCTCGGCAACTACGTGGTCGTCGGGACTGACCATACCTATTATGCCGGTCACCCAAACACGGCAACCATGACGATTCCAGGCGACTGGAAGACGCTCGGCACATTTAAAACTGGCAATGCCGACGCGGGTACTGTCTCTATCGGTGGTACGGGCCAATTGGCTGTGACCGGGCTGGCCTACGATGACGCCACCGGCGCGGGTCACAGTACGGTGTCGACACCGGACGGCAATGAGATCATCAGTGTCGTCGGGAACGGCCCAAGCGGCATTCCCCTTGTCATCAACGCGTATGAACTGCCATCCGCTCATCTGCTGTGGAGCATCAAAACTCCGACGTATTACACCGATGCGATCCTGGCCGTAAACGCCTCCATCGCCCTCATAGAACGAACCGGTAACGACCATGGCGACGTTGAATACATGGCTCTGAACGTGAAGACGGGCAAGGTTGCTTGGTCTCAGAAAATCGTCGGTGCTGTTGTCTGCGCCCTTACCTCCAGTCAAATCCTGATGAACGCCAACAACCAGTTAGCGACTCTGGACGCGACCAACGGCAAGCAACTGTCCTACAAGAACGGCTCCGACTGCCCCCACGTGGTGGGCACCGGCCTCACAGGTGTTGGCCACGACGGCAAACAGGTTCTGCAAATTTTGAACCCCTGACCGCTCCCGATCGACGTGATTTGTCGGCTTACAGACCTTGAAAAGATCAGGGTCGATGCGGCGTGTCGGGTGACATCCGTCGAGTGATCGGTTAGGCCGGATGGTTGAGGTATCCCGATGGTGGCGGTTTAACCGCCACGGGCCGATCGAAGCGTGAGGCCGGTCCGTCTGCAGGCAGCAACGTTTGTTGGACGAGGGTGTGCCGGTCGCTGAGATCGCCGCCAGGCCGCGGGTGTCGGCCGGGTCGGTCTATCGGTGGCGCCGCCGCTGGTCCGCCGGAGGTCGCGAAGCCCTGGCGTCGAAGGGAACCAGCGGATCGACGTGCCGGCTTGACGAAGCACAGCTACAGCAGTTGGCCGCCGCGCTCGACGAAGGCCCCACGGCGCACGGGTTCGGCCCGGACCAGCGCTGGCCCCTGGCCCGGATCACCGAACTGATCGAGCGGCTGTTCCACGTGACATACACGCTGCGCGGGACGTCGTATCTGTTGCAGCGACTGGGTTTCGCCCCGCAGATACCCGCCCAGCGGGCCACCGAACGGGACCCCGACGCGATCGCCGCGTGGCGGTCGAGGCGATGGCTGTCGGTAAGAGGCTAACGGCGGCGCGGCATCGCCGAGTTCGCAGACCTCGTCATACACGTCATCGGTATGCCCAACCCAGGAACCAAGCAGCGTCGCATCCATAGCCAGGAACACGTCACCGCTGGTATTGAGCCGATAAACATGCACCACACCGTCCCCCTCCTCAATCCACCATCACATGACACACCCGACGCAACCATCGAGCCGCAACACGATCTCGTCCCACATGCGCCGAACCTACGCGCCCTTCCGGCGACGTCTGGGCCAAGATCGGGCGCACTGATCTGCCGCGGGCCGGGCGCGTTGCGGCTCGCCGCGATCGCCGCGCTGCGCACACCGTCCGGCGACATGAAACTGCGGTGCGCATCAGGTCTTCGTTCCGTCGAGGCCGCGCTCACCGAGTACGAGCAGGCGATGTTCCCCCGCAGCGCCGCCGCCGCGGCCGATGGTGCCGCCTTCAACAGCATGCTGCTTGGCCACAATGCGGCACAGAACCTGATCGACGTCTTCACCGGAGCGCAACAGCCGTCCTAAAACGGGCACGGCCGGGTGAGCGATGATGAGGGCGTGCGGATCACGACGCTCGGTCCCCTGGCGGTGGACGGCCGCCCGGTGCGAGGCGACCGGCTGGGTGCGGTGATCCGTGAGCTCCTCGACGCTCGGGGACGTGCGGTCTCCACCGGCGCACTGGTCGACGCGGTCTGGCAGGGCGCGCCCCCCGATGACGCCGTGGGCGCGGTGCAGGCGCTGGTCGGCCGGGTGCGCCGGCTCGGTGTGCCGGTGCTCGCCGCGCCCGGTGGGTACCGGATCCCGGCCGACGAGGTGCAGATCGACGCCGTCACCGTCCGCGTGCTGGTCGACCGCGGCCGGCAGGCGATGGTCAAGGGCGACGCCAGAAGCGCGCGGAACTGTGCCGACGAGGCGCGGGCGCTGTTCCCGGAGGTCCCGGACCTGGCCGAGACAGGCAGCGCCCGGCTCTTCAGTGACGTGGTAACCCTGCGCACGGAAGCCACCCTGAAGACGGACGCCGGCGGCCAGGTCGACGAGGTGGATCTGCGCCGGCTGGTGACCCGGGTCCCGCCCGACGAGCCGGCCGCCGCGCTGCTCGTGCGGGTGCTCGCGGCGCAGGGCCGCGACGCCGAGGCCCTCGAGCTGGTCGAGCAGGTGCGTGTCGAGCTTGCCGATCGGTACGGCGCCGACCCGTCGCCGGTGCTCGCCGAGGCGCATCTCGCCCTGTTGCGCGGGCAGCTGGTGGCCGCACGCCCCATGAGCACCGGCAATCTTCCCGCTGCCTGGCGCCGGGCGGCCACCCCGCTGGTGGGTCGCGACACGGATCTTGCCGCTGTCGGCAAGGCGCTGCTCGAGGCGCCGTTGGTGACCGTCGTCGCGACCGGCGGGGCAGGCAAGACCCGGCTGGCCGCCGAGATCGCCCGCTCCGTCAGCGGCTCCCGGCCGGTCCGCGTCGTCGAGCTGGCCGGCCTGCGCGCCCCGGGCGAGGTCCTGCCCGCCGTGCTCGCCGTCCTGACCAACACAAACACCGGCACGAAGACCGGCACGAGCACCGGCGCGAGCCCCGGCACGAGCACCAGCGCGAGCACCCGCGCGAGCACCGGCACGAGCACCGCCGGCCCAGTGCCGGACCGCCGCGGGCTCAGCCCCGAGGAACGGCTTCAGGCCATCGGTACCGACCTCGACGGGCTCCTCGTCCTCGACAACTGTGAACACGTCCTCGACGCCGCCGCGACCGTCGTGGCGGACCTGCTGGCCGTGGCGTCGCCGGAGGTCAGTGTGCTGGCCACCAGCCGGGCGCCGTTGGGGCTGGTCGGAGAGGTCGTGCACCGGCTGCCCGCGCTGCCCGACGACGAGGCGCTCGCCCTGCTCGACGCCCGCGTACGGGCCGGCGGGTCGACGCCGGCCTGGCGGCGGGACCGGGCGCTGGCGCTCTGTCACCGGCTCGACAACCTGCCGCTGGCCCTCGAGCTGGCCGCCGCCAGGCTGCGGCACATGCCGCTCGACGACGTCCTCGCCGGGCTCGGCGACCGGTTCGCGCTGCTCGACGACGCGCTGCGCGGGCTGCCCGAACGGCACGCCAGCCTGTGGGCGATGGTGGACTGGAGCCGCGAGTTGCTCGAGCCCGCCGAACAGGACCTGCTGGAGCGGCTGGCCGTCATCCCGGCCCCGTTCACCACGGATCTTGCCATTGCCGCAGCCGGTGGGGTACGGCGAAGCCTGGCCATCCTGGTCGAGCAGTCACTGCTGCGGCTGGAGGAAGGCGACGGCGTCCCGCGGTACCGGATGCTGGAGACGGTCCGCGAATACGGCGAAGCCAGGCTCGACGCGGCCGGCGGGCGGGCGGCCGCCATGGCAGGGCTGGTCGGATGGGCCGTGCGGCAGGCGGTGACGCTGGGCGCCGAGTTCATCGGGCCGGGCCAGCTCGAGGCGTTGCGGGGCTGCGCGGCCGACCACGACAACCTGGTCGCCGCCCTGCACTGGGCGCAGGACCACGACGACGAACCGGCCGTGGTCGACGTCGCCGCCGCCCTGTTCCAGTTGTGGACGGTGCGCGGCCAGCACGTCGAGGCCAGCGCCTGGGCCTGCACGCTGCTGCACGTGGACGACCCCGCCGCGCGGCGCCGGTCGGCGATCCTGCGCGGCCGGGCCAGTGGCCGTCCCCTGCCGCACGCCGACCGGCTCGCGTGGCTGTGCATGCTGATCGGCGTCAATGCGGGGAACACCGGCCCGATGCGGCTCAACGCGCTGGCCCGCCGCGCCCTGCGCACCCTGTTCGCGCAGCGGCCCGGCGACGTGTCGGCCCGGGTCACCGCGCTGGCGGCGGCGCTGCCCGGGCTGGAGCAGGCGGACCCCGACAAGAGCCTGGCCGACGCCGCGACCCTCATCGCACACCCTGACCCGTACGTCCAGGGCATGGGCCATCTCATCCGGGCCGTCCTGATCGAGAACGCCGGCGACCGGCGAGACGCGAGCGGCGACGCCGAGCTGGCCTACCGCCGGTTCGAGGTGGCCGGCGACCACTGGGGGATGGGGATGGCCGCCCAGGCCGCCGTGCACCTGACCAACGCTCCCCCCGACCCGCGCACCGACGAGTGGCTGCGCCGCAGCGAACGGCACCTGGAGCTGGTCGGCGCGGCCCAGGACGCCCGTTCGACCCGGGTGCTGCTCGACACGCAGCTGGCCCTTGCCGGCGACGTCGAGGCGGAGCGCCGGGTACTGGAGTTCGCCGGCTCGGACGAGCCCGACGAGATGGTCGCCTGCCAGGCCAATCTCGGTCTGGCCCAGCTCGCCTGGCGACGCGGCCGGCACGACGAGGCGCTGGCCCATGCCGACGCGCTGTTGCGGGCGATCGCGGACGGCGGCCCTCCCGGCGCGGCGCAGCCGCGGACCGTGTTCCGGGTCGCGGCCGCCGTCATCCACCTGTGGATCGCCGAGGCCCGGCCGGCGGCCAGGACGGCCGCCCGCGCCGACGCGCGGGCCACCGACGCGCTGCGGCAGTCCCGCTCCGACGTGCTTGCCGCCCACGACCGCCCGCTGCTCGGGGCGTGGGCGATGGGCGGCGCCGAGCTGGCCGCCTTCCGGGGCGACGCCGCGACCGCGCGCGAGCTGTGGGTGATGGGGACGCGAATCGGCGCGAACGTCAGCCGGTTCCTCCCGCAGGGACGCGGCGAACGGCTCGCGGCAGTCCTGGGTGACCGGGAGCACCGCGAGCCGTTGCTCGCCGAAGCCGCCGGGCTGACGGGGGCCGTCGTCTACGGCCGCATCAGCGCGCTGATGGACGATCTACTCGCTTGAGGCGTGGACTTCGCCGCTCTTGACCGGGCGGCTGAGCGTTTGCTTCAGTGTCGTATGGGCTTCACTGCGCGGCCGTTCAACCGAATGAGCGTCCCGACATCGGAGCAGGTTTACCGATATGTCATGCGCATTGACGGTCGCGAAAGAAGTCTTACCGATCGGTTCAGCTGGAGCATTCTGCTCATTACCGATTTCTCGCCGGCGAGCCGCGAATTCCTGCTCAGACACTGCGTCGATCTCTGCGCACGCACGGCCGACCGGGTCCGTTTCGTGTTCTTCTCAGGGCTGTCCGATGACGACTACCTGGGGCCCGGGACCCGCCGGGTCAGCGAGGGGCAACACTACCTGACCACGGTGCTCAGACGCCTGGGCCGCCGCGACGACGGCCGCCGGGTGAACTTCGAGGACGACTACTGGGCGGCGCTGCGGCCGCAGGCATTGGACCCGCTCTCATCAATTGCCGACATCGAACGCACGCTGGATTATGAGGTCCGGAAGGAAACGGTGATGCCCGGCGCGCACGAGGCACTTCGTTTCGCGCAGCGCCTCGGCATCGGCCGGCACGTGCCGTGCATCCTCGTGTTCACCGACGTCGGTGACCTGAATGTCGGGGGTGCTCTCCTTCGAAGGTCGCACGGTCGATGAGGTCTACCGCCACGTCCGATCATGGATCGACGACTACTACGAAGAGAACCGAGACATTCTCGCCTATTGGAGTTCGGTCGAGGCGAGAATTGAGCGGCACGCGAGCACTGCGCAGCGTTCGCTGACCGAGATCAATGCGTGGCTGCGCGAGCTGCCGCAGGCCTGGCACCGGCTCCGGGACCTGGCGCGCCTGGTCGACAACCTCCGCCGGGACCGGGCGGGGGCGGTCGACGAGCTGTCGAGGATGGCGGCCTGGGATTCGGACGTCGACGGCCCGCTCCGCACCGAGCTGCGGCGGTTCGAGGCGTACTTCAAGGGGCTCGACGGGCGCCGCGCCGCCGCCGGGGAGCTGGCGGCTCGCGCCGCAGCCATCGCCGCGGAGTCCGACATCGACGCGCTGAGCCGGCACATCAAGCAGCTGACCGTGTCACCACCGCCGTCGGTGGGCCCCGCGGTGCGGTCGCTCGCGAGCGCGGCCTGGAGGACCTACCGCGAGCTCAGGCGAGGGAAGGGACCGGAGCATGAGCTGCTGGCATGGTGGCAGAGTTCGGCGCTGCCGCTGTTCGGACGCAAGCAGTTCTTCCGCTGGCGGCCCACCTGGCGCCGCCTCGCCGAGCTGGCCTGGCCGCCCGGCGCCGGTGACGTCAAGGACCGGCTCGGCGAGGAGCTCGCGGCGTTTCTCGCCGCGCTCGGCGCGCTCCCGCTGACCGGTGACCCGGCGGACGGCGCCGAGCGGGTGCTGGCGGAGCTCGCCGCGTACTGCGGCATGGCGACGTCCACCGACTGGCGGTCGGCGACGGCGACCGTCCAGGACGACGTCGCGAAGTCACTGTCCCGGCTGCAGGACACGGCGCCGTCCTGGCTCATCGCCCGGCAGGATCCGCTGCTGCTCGGCGAGTGCGTGCCCTTCGGCCGGTGGCCGGACGCGGCGCACCTGCAGGAGGTCGTCGCGTCGCTGCCGCGGCTGGGCGCGCTCATCGAAGTGGAGCAGGCCCGCCGCGGCGACGGCGAGCAGGAAGCAGCTCAGCAGGCGGCCCAGATCCTCGCGTACGGCCACCGGATCGCCGAAGCGATCAACCAGGACGCGCAGCGCCTGGCCCACGCCGACAGCGACCGCCACTCGGCGGTGACGGCCCTCGGCATGTACCTCGAAGGCGTGCGGGCCGACCGGCTGCAGGCCCTCGTCGACAGGCAACCACCGCTGCGCTCGAAAGCCGCCCAGGCGACCGCGGTGGAGGAGCTCACCAAACTCGGTGCGGTGTTGAACGAATACCAGGACGCGATCGCGCGCATCTCGTATCCGCATCGGCGCGACCCACAGGTGCGGGCCGTTCAGGTACAGGCGAGCCTGACCGACGCCGCCGGCACCTGGCGTCCGCCGGCACGCCCCGCGCTCGACGTGCTGCGCAATGAGATCTCCTCCGCGGTCCAGGCGAAGGCCGAGACCGACGCGACCTGGCCCGTGCTCGTCGCCACCGCGAAGGCACAGACGCCGGACGGCGCGCTCCTGACCGGTCTCACCAAGGCCGTCAAACCGAAGCGCCTCCGCGAACTGCTCACCGACAGCGGCGGCGGGACCCCCACCCCGAGCGCCGTCGCGGTGCTCCCGCGCATGTCACCGGCCGAGCAGGTCAAGCTGCTCGCGGCCCTGGACGAGGGCCCGCTCGACGCCGCCGCCGACCCTGCCGCGGCGATCCTGGTCCGCCTGGGCCTCGGGTCCGAGCCGGCCCGCGAGACCGAACTGCACGCCGAGCAGCTCCGCGACAAGATCAGCCGGAGCGCGTTCGACATCTTCCTGGCGCACAACTCGACGGACCAGCCGGAGGCCCTGGAAATCGCCGACGGCCTGCGCCGGCAAGGGATCTACCCGTGGATCGACGTGGACCAGATCCGCCCGGGCGAGTGGTTCTACGACGCGATCCAGTCCGCCGTCCGCACGGTCCGCTCGGCCGGCATCGTGATCGGCCCGGCGGGCGTGGGCCGCTGGCAGCAACTGGAGATCCGCACGTTCGTGGACCGGTGCGTCACGCACCGGGTACCGGTAATCCCGATCCTGCTCCCGGGCGTGGCCGAGGTGCCGGAGGAGCTCGTGTTCCTCCGCGAGCTGCATCATGTCCGGTTCCGCAGCACCGACGACACGGAGGCGCTGCAGAAGCTGGTCTGGGGCGTCACCGGCCAACGCCCGGACGCCCCGCACTGACCGACGCAGCGCGCCGCCACCAGATCGCTGATGTGCGTGGCGGTCAGGGCAGGGTGAGGTAGAGCGCCCGCATCGAACGGATGGCGGAGCGCAGTTCCTGCAGCACCTCGAAGGTGCGAGCCGACGCGGTGGAGCAGCCGACGGTGTCTACGGTGCAGCCGAATCCCAGGCCAAGCACCCTCACTGCGTCGCAGTGCTGGAACGGTACGAACATGTCGGTCGTCACCAGCAGCAGCCGCGTACCTCCCGGGTTGGGGGCGACCAGTTGTGCCCAGCCGGTGAACGTGTCCGCCGTGGTCGCGCGAAAACCCGGACGGGTGGAGGGGGCGGCAAGCACGTGCACCGGCGGTAGGGCATCCGAATAGCTGCGCACCCACCAGTCCGGCCCGGCCCGACTGGTCCATGGACCATCCAGGTGGAGCGTGGCGCGCAGCACCTCGTGGATCGCGTCCGCCTCCGTCGGGCAGGGGCGCAGGCCGAGACTCCGGGTGATCTCCTCCCCTTGTCCTCTGAGGGCCCGCATGGTGCCCAGGCCCGCCACCGTGGAGGTCAGGACGCCGGATCGGATGACGTCGGAGGCCAGGGACGCCCGGGCCATCATTGTGCGTACGCCACCGCCGAGGACCAGGACGTGGTCATATGCCGCGGAGGACGGCGTCTGCCGCCCGGCCAGGCCGAGCGCCGTGGTCGTCGCGCGGATCAGGGCGTCGAGCGCGGGCGGGACGATCTCATGCTCAAGCTGATCCCGCTCGGTGCCCTTGCGGTAGTCCCACCGCTCGGCGTACTGGTCGATCGCGGCGAGTCTGTCGGCCGGTGACGCCTTCGGAAGGGGCGGGAGACCGAAGGCGTCCAGCAGGGCGGTCATGGCCGGGGAGGTGAGCCACCTGACCATGCCGTCGACCAGGGCGGCGCGGTCACCCCCGGGACCCATGGTGGGCAGTGGCACGGCGGCGAACGATTCGGCCATCAGTGGTCCCACCTCCGCCGCAGCCCCGGCTCCCCCGACATCGCTGACGGACGGACCCGTCGGTCAGCGCTCACGTACGCGGATCCATGGCGGTAGATTTTGCGGGTGGACAGGACGGCGGCGCTGATGGAGCAGGCGCCCGTGCCCGCCGCCGGTCTGAGTGTCTTCGATCGCTCCGGGATGCTGTTCCGGCACGTGCGCGGGATCGCCGACCTCATCACCGGGCGTGCCGTGACGGCCGACGATTGGTGGGATCTGGCCAGCCTGACCAAGGTGCTGGTCACCCTGCCGCGGGTGCTGTCGCTGTGCGACGCGGGGCGGCTCGACCTCGACCGTCCCCTGGGCGAGCAGTGGGACCGGGCCGCCGGTTCGCCCGTGGGGGCCGCCAGCGTCCGCCAGTTGCTGGCGCACAACGGCGGGGTCCGGCCGATCGTGGAGTTCTTCCGGTTCGCACAGGGCCGCGACGCGATCGTCGATGCCGCGCTCGCGACCCCGCTGGACCGTCCGCCCGGTGGCGCGGCCGCCTACAGCGATCTGGGATACCTGCTCCTCGGCGAGCTGGTCCGCGAGCTCGAGGTTCCCATACCGTCACCGGGTCTGCGGTACGCACCGCTGCCCGGCCCCGCGGTCGCCACCGAACAGTGCCGCTGGCGGGGGCGGCTGATCAGTGGTGAGGTCCACGACGAGAACGCCTGGGCGATGGGCGGGCAGTCCGGCCACGCCGGCGCCTTCGGCACGCTCGATCTCGTGACCGCCGCGGCCCGGGCCTGGCTGGCGGACGAGGTGGTCAGCCCCGCCCTGCACGAGCAGGCACGGCAGCAATGGGCGGGCAACAGCCACGGCGAACGCTTCGGCCTCGGCTGGTGGCTCAACCCGACGCGGGACGTGGCCGGTCCGTCGGCCGGGCCACACAGCTACGGGGCGACCGGCTTCGTCGGCAACCGCGTGTGGTTCGAACCGGACCGCGGCTACGGCGTGGTCCTGCTCAGCAACCGGGTCCATCCTGTCCGGGACGGCGACCTGGGCCCGTTCCGGGCCTGGACCCACCGCCTGTTCGCGGCCATCGCCGACGAGACCCGCCAACACTGATCAGGCCGCATACGTGGCGAGCGCCTCGCGGAGCTGGGCGCGGTGCGTCACGCAGTCGACGCCCGCGCTCTGGACGGCGGCGAGCGCGACGCAGAGGTTGGCCTCGTTGTGCCGCCCGATGAGCTTGAACAGTGAGCGCGGGAACAGCGGCTCGGCGTCGAGGTACACCCGGCGAAGGCCGTCGGGGTGATCGGCGACGTGGAAGGAGCCGGGTTGGTTGGCCGCGACCAGCGGCAGGTCGGCGTCCGGTGTGCGCAGTTCGGCCGCCAGCCGGGCGTCCTGCCCGTTGTAGACGACGACCTCGGGGTGGTGCATCGCCACGTTGAGCTTGTCGCGGTAGTAGCGGCGCTCGCTGCCGGCCCAGTCGAGGTGCTCCGGGAAGAGCGAGGTCAGCGCGACGACCCGGGGCGAGTCGGTCAGGTCGGCGCACTGGTAGACGCTCAGCTCCAGCACGTACAGCTCGGCCGGCGGCAGTGCGAGCGCGGCGATGCCGATGTTGCCGCCGAGCGTGTTCGGCACGCCGACCGTCTGGAGCAGGTGATGGATCAGGGTCGTGGTGGTGCTCTTGCCCTTGCTTCCGGTCACACCGATGGTCCGCGACGCGTTGCCGGCCATCCAGAGCGCGGTGCCGCCGGTGACGAGACCGCCGCGGGCCCGGTGCTCCATGATCCACGGATGCGTCTGGCCGATGATCGGCGAACGCACGATCACGTCGACGGAGGCCAGTTCCCGGTGCGCGTCTTCCCCGCTGTGCAGCGGGGCGAGCTGTGCGAGGTCACCGGACCAGTCCGTGGCGAGGAATGTCGCCTTGTCCTGAACCGCGATCATGGCGGCGGGTGCGTACGGCGCGATCGCTGTCACGGCGGTGATGGCCTCGCGTCCGGTCCCCCACACGGCGACCCGCTTGCCACGCAGATCCTGCAGGCGCATGAACCCCTCCTCAACGGAGCGCTGAGCGCCGGCGGGCCGCCCCCGGATCAAGGAGATCGAGGGCGGCCCGGTGTCACGGTGTCACGGTGTCACGGTGTCACGGTGTCACGGTGCGGTCAGGGCAGGAGCTTCCACGGGCCCCACGGGTCGCCGGGGGGCTGGTTGCGGGTCCACCACTTGGCCTCGTACTTCTTGCCCTGGTACAGAACGACGGCGCCGGTGGTGAAGACGCGCGACGCGGTCCAGATCGCGGTGCCGTCAGGTGCCGTGGCGATCTGCTCCCACGGGCCGTACGGGTCGCCCGGCGTCTGGTTCTGCGTCCACCACAGCGCCCGCCAGGTGGAACCCTGGTAGGTGACCTTGTCGCCGTTGTTGTAGACCTTCGAGGCGCTCCACGCCGGGAAGGCCGGCGTCACCGGCGGGTTCAGCCCGACGACGACCGGGTCGTGGTCGGAGGCGGTGAACGGGTCGCTGCCGTTGAACAGCAGCGTGGCGTTGTAGTTGTACCGGCTGTACGAGTAGGCGATCGCCTCCTGGGCGTTGATCTGCCACACGTCCGCACCGGTGACCAGCGCGCGGGCGGCCGGGTTGGCCAGCACGTGGTCGAGGGAGCCCTGCAGGCCGTTGAACGAGTACGTCGACTCGGACGGGTCGAACGCGGCGCCGAGGTCGGTGTAGCCGGCGTCGTACAGGACCTGCAGCGGGTCCTCGTGGGTGTAGGAGTTGAGGTCGCCGACGATGAAGATCCGGTCGGTGCCGAGAGACGCGGCGACAGCGGCGGCGAAGGCGGTGGTGTCCTGCGCCTCGCGGACCCGGGTGGCGTTGAACGAACCCTGGTTCACGGCCGGTGAAGACGTGTCCTCGGCGTCGCCGGGGTACAGCGGGGTGCCGCTGCCCTTCGACTTCCAGTGGTTCGTGACGACCAGGAACGCGTCGCTGTCCAGGGCGCCGACCTTCTTGAAGCCCTGCGCGAGGGGCTCGCGGGCGATCGAGAACGGCTGGCCGGGGCCCGAGGACGTGGTGAGGATCGTCGAGGGGCCGACGAGCGCGACGTCCGCGGGCTTGTAGATGAACGCGCTGCGGATCACGTCCTCGTCGGCGATCGCCGGGAGGACGGCCGGGGAAGGCACGTACGCCCAGACCGGAGCGCCGGCCGCCGCGTTGAGCGCGTCGACGAGGGTGGCGAGCGCGGTGTCGCGGGGCTGGCCGAACTTCGCCGAGTTCTCGACCTCTTCCAGCGACACGATGCTGGCGCCGAGCCGGTTGATGCCGGTCACGATCTTCGCCGTCTGCCGCTGGAGGCTGGCGTCGTCGGCGGCGCCACGGGGGCCGGCGCTGTCGCCGGGACCGCTGCACCGGTTGACGGCGATGTGGTTGCCGGCCCGGTCGTTGTAGTACGTGCAGGTGCCGAGGCCCTGCTCGACGTACTTCTGTCCGGTCATCGGGAAGTAGTTCTGGACGTTGAACGTGGCCAGGCGGACCGTGCCACCGACGTTGGCGGGCTGCTGGTTGCCGGTGCGGGTGTCGCTGAAGGTCGCGACCGCGGCACCGTTGTCGGTGACCTGCCGGGTCGGCTGGAAGTTCCACAGCGAGAACCGGTACTCGAGGATCACCGGCTGGTGGAAGGAGACCTTCGAGCCGATGCTGACGGCGTTCGTCGCCGAGAACCACGGCAGCGGCGTGCCGGTGTTCGCGGCGGCGCTGTAGTTGACGCTCGCACCGTCGTCCAGGGTCACCATCCGGGCCGCGGTGTCGGCCACCGCCGCGAGGGCCGCGGCGCTGCCGGGCCGGCCGGCGTCGGTGGGCTGGCGCAGCGGCGTGTCACCGGCGGCGAGGGTGAAGGAGCCGTACCAGTTCGCGTCGTAGTTGTCCGCGACGGTGAACGTGCCCTGCGGCGTGACGAGCTCGCCCTCGTGGGCCTCCTTCTGCGCGTCCGTCGTCAGCGAGGACCACGGGATCGAGCCGGGCACCACGGCCGGCAGCGGGCTGGTGAGCTTCGTGACTGCCGGGGCGCTGAGCTCGGTCGTGCCCTGGAACTCGACCACGTTGCCGGTGACCCGGACGCTGTCACCGACGGCGACCTGACCGGCGGCGACCGAGCCGAAGACGAAGATCGCGTCGGAGGCACCGGGGGTGTCGTCATCCGCCTCGGTACCGCCGGCGCCGCCCGTCTCCAGGAAGAAGCCGTTGAATCCGCCCGTGGCGTACACGGCGGTCACGACACCCTCGGTCGTCACGCTCTGGCCGACCAGCGGGGACGTGTCGGTGTTCGTACCCTGGATCTCGGCGATCGGCACGACCGTGGTCGCCGACGTGACCGTGAAGGTGAACGTCGCCGAGCCGCTCGCGCCGCCCGACTCGGTCGCGGTGACCGTCACCGACGACGTGCCGCTCGCGGTCGGCGTGCCGGAGACAACGCCGTCCGTCGAGATCGCCAGGCCGGCGGGCAGTCCGCTCGCCGTCCAGGTGTACGGCGCGGCGCCGCCCGACGCGGCGAGGGTCAGCGGCGCGATCGCCGTGCCCGTCGTCGCGTTCTGGGTGCCCGGGTTCGTCACCGTGACCGTGGTGGTGCCACCGTCGGACGCGGCGTTCTGCGGCACCGGGGTGGCGGTGTGGAAGTCGGTGCCGTTGACGTCGGTGTCCGCGCCGGCCGCGTCGCGCTGGTAGCTCAGCACCAGCGAGTTGCCGGTGGCGGCGGTGCCCTCGGGGGCGTTGCTGGTACCCCAGCCGATCCGGTCGATGACGGAGGCGTCGGTGGGCAGCACGCCGGTGGCGCTGGCCGCGATGTAGAGCGTCCCGCCACCGGCGCCGGGGTTGACGCTGTTGCCGGTGCTCAGGTCCGGCGTGGGCAGCGGCGCGCCGGGGTTGGTGCTCGCGTTGTTGCCCGGCAGCATGATCAGGAAGTGTCCGTGCGCGGCGACGGTCCCGGTCAGCGTGAACACCTGCGAACCGCTCGGCACGACGGTGCTGGTCGGCGCGCGGTACTGCAGCGTGTCACCGCTCAGGTCGACGGCGCTGCCCGTCGGGTTGTACAGCTCGACGAACTTGTTGAAATAGCTGGCCCCGGACGAGCCACCGTTGACGTAGACCTCGCTGATGACCAGGCCCGTGCCGGCCGGGTTGGCGGCCGCCGGGTCGGCGAATAATGGCCAGGCCAGCCCGGCTGTGGACAGGGATATGGCAACAATTGCGCGTTGGATGAGCGCACGGGACATTGACCCGGACCTCCAGGTAATCGTGATTCGGCCCCGTCAGTGCGGAGGCCGACCTAAAGACGCTAGGCGCTCGGAGGCCACGCTGTCGCCGGACAAGAGCTGAACGGCGGGTTTCGACGAGGGTCTACCCGCGGCCGGTCACGGGTTACGGAGCCGGTCGATGAACGAACGGGGTGCGTTGCGTTGCTTCACCATGGCCGCTGCCGGTTTGGTGATTAGCCCGCGGGTGCGCAGCTCAGCCCAGATCCAGGGCGGGCACAGGCCGCGGTAGCTGCGGAACTCCTCCAGCGGCACCCGGGCCGGCTGCAGCTCCAGCCAGCTCTCCTTGCTCAGCACGCCCCGGCAGCGTTCCAGGGGCAGCGGCAGATAGGCGTCGAAACGGGACTTGTCCTGGCTGGTGATCTTCAGTACGTCCGCACCCTCGCCGTCGGCGCTCAGCACCAGCACCGGGCGGTCCTTGCCCTCTTTCTCTCCCTCTCCCTCGCCTTCGCCCTCGTCGTCGTCGAAGACCACGAACGCGTTCCACACCTCGTGCGCGGCCGGAACGCGGACCGCCTTGTCGCGGGTGCGGGTGGGGGCCTTGAACAGCGACAGGTCCGGCCGGGCCCGGCGGATCACCGCAACAGCCAGCACTGCACCCGCCAGGACCAGCAGCGGCACGGCCAGCAGCATGATCCCGAGGGTCGTGGTGGAGGCGGTGCGGGGGTTCCCCACGACCGGGACGTGGTTGACGACGGCCCAGGCGCCGACCACGCCGACCGCGGCGAGGATCACACCGGCGCGCACGTACAGGTGCACGACGCCCTCGATGGCCACGAACTGCCAGACGGCGATGCAGACGACCAGCGCGCCGAGGGTGACCGCACCGCCGGTCCAGAAGTCGAAGACCCGGAAGCCGAGCGCGAACGCGACACACTTCGCGAGGACGCACCCGACGAGCAGGATGCCGGCGCGCATGAAGATCTGGCCGATCGTGTTCTCGCCGACCGTACGGAACCGGCGGCCGAGGACCAGGGCAACGACCGGCGCCGCGACCAGCCCGGGCCAGATCGCGTCCGCGCGGCTGTGCCCGAGCAGCACGTCGGCGGGCAGCCCGATGACCGCCGCCCCACCGAACCAGGCGGCGATCACGATCGGCAGCAGGACCAGGCCAAGCGGCGTGAAGAGGAGCGTCCGGTCGTCCCACGCGATCACGCACACGAGCGCGAAGCCGATCGCCGCGGCGATGAACAGCAACGCCCCGTTGCCGTTGAGCAGTCCGGCCGCGACAGTCATGCACGTCCCTTTCGACACGGTCCGCAACAGCCTGCCACAGCCGGCCCGGTCCGGCGATAGAGTCGGAGGTCAGGAGCCCGAGGAGGCCGACACTGATGTCGAGCATCAATGAGTACCTGACCTCAGAGGTCGTCGTGGACTACTCCGACGGCCTGATCAACCGGCGGGAGGCGCTGCGGCGGCTGTCCATGCTCGGGGTCGGCGTCGCGGTGGCCGGCCCGATGCTCGCCGCCTGCGAGTCACCGTCCGGCTCACCCGCGCCCGCCACCCCGTCCGCGCCTGCGTCTGCTGCGGGGTCGGCGCCGGCCGGCCCTCCCCCGCTGCCGGCGCAGGCGATCACGTTCCCCGGCCCGCAGGGGACGCTGCAGGGCGCCTGGGCGGCCGCCGCCGACCCGCGCGGCACGGTCCTCGTCATCCACGAGAACCGGGGCCTCACCGACCACATCCGCTCCGTCGCCGGCCGGCTCGCCGCCAGCGGCTACTCCGCCCTCGCCATCGACCTGCTGTCGGAGGAGGGCGGCACCGCCAAGTTCACCGACCCGGCCCAGGCCACCGCCGCCCTGGGCGCGGTGCCACCGGCCCGCTTCGTCGCCGACATGAAGGCCGGCATCGACGAGCTGCTCCGCCGCGCACCGGCGAAATCCCCCGCGGCCATGGGCTTCTGCTTCGGCGGCGGCATGGTCTGGCAGCTCCTCGCCGCCGGCGAGCCACGCCTGCGCGCGGCCGTGCCGTTCTACGGCCCGCTGCCCGACAACGCCGACCTGGCCGGCTCGAAGAACGCCGCGGTCCTCGCCATCTACGCCGAGCTCGACACCCGCGTCAACGCCAGCCGCGACGCCGCCAAGGCCGCGCTGGAGAAGGCCGGCCTGAAGCACGAGATCGTCACGTACCCGGGCGCCAACCACGCGTTCTTCAACGACACCGGCGCCCGCTACGACGCAGCCGCCGCGACCCAGGCGTACCAGCGCCTCACCGACTGGTTCGCCACCAACCTCAGCTGACGACCTCGTCAGTCGAGAGGGAAGGCGACGTCGCAGACCTCGTCGGACGGGGCGGCGGCGCCGAAGTCGGCGAAGTACACCTCGCGCGGTGCCGGGCTCACCGGGAGGCCCTGCGAGGACACCCATTGGGCGACGGCGTCGAAGGCGGACAGGATCTGCGGGTAGGCGACCTGGGCCTTGATGATCCGGGTGTACGCCTCGCGGTGGGCGGGCTCGACGCGGATCGCAGCGTCGGCGGAGCCGGTCGGGTTGATCGGGAGGCAGATCTCGACGGGGCCGTCGCTGTCCTCGTTGACCTCGCCGTGGTAGATGATGAAGCAGGGGCCGACGACGCCGTCGCCGTGGCCGGAAGCGGCCTTCAGCAGGCGGCCGACCGCCTCGTCGCTCCAGGTCTGCAGGTCCTGGACCTTCACGTGCCGCTGTTCGGTCAGCACGGTTTGTTCCGGCACGTCGCGGACCTTCACGTCATACATGGTGAATCCCTCCGGGTCGTCCAGCAGCCGGCGGCGCAGGTGGGTGACGAGCTCACGGCGCACGGCCGTGGCGTGTTCCTGGGTGGACCAGTAGTCGCCGATGAGGTCGGCCCGGGTCTGGGCGTCCCCGGCGGCGACGATCGCGGCGACGGTGGTCAGGGGCATGGCGAGGCGGCGCAGCCGGGCGATCAGCCTGGCCGTCTCCAGCTGCTCCTCGCGGTACCAGCGGTAGCCGTTGTGCTCGTCGACCGCCGCTGGCAGCAGGAGGCCCTGCCGTTCGTACAGCCGCAGCGCCTTCGGTGACAGCCATGACCGTCGTGCGAACACCCCGATGGTCACCAGGTCCTCGTCCACCTGTGCTCCTTCCGGGTCGGGCCGGTCGGCCCGACGGGTTCCACGTTCAGCCTTCCCCAAAGGTCAAGGTCAAGCGTCAAGCCCCGGGCCGGGGAAAGTCGCGTGCCGGAACGGTCCGGTGCAGGCAGTATGGGACGACAGCAACGTCGAGACGGGAGCGGGACATGCGCGCAGGGATCACGTCCACGCGGAAGGTAGTCATCGACGCTGCGAAGGATCTGACCCTGCATGACCGTGCTCAATCTTGGCATCGTGGCCCATGTCGACGCCGGTAAGACCAGCCTGACCGAGCGGCTGCTGTTCCGCGCCGGCGTCATCGACCGGATCGGCAGCGTCGATCAGGGCAGCACACAGACCGACTCCCTCGCCCTGGAGCGGCAGCGCGGCATCACCATCAAGTCGGCGGTGGCGTCGTTCGCGGTGCGCGGCGTGACCGTCAACCTGATCGACACGCCCGGGCACCCGGACTTCATCGCCGAGGTGGAGCGGGCGCTGCGGGTGCTCGACGGCGCCGTCCTCGTCGTGTCCGCGGTCGAGGGCGTCCAGGCGCAGACCAGGGTGCTGCTGCGGACGTTGCGGCGGTTGCGCGTACCGACACTGATCTTCGTCAACAAGATCGACCGGCGCGGCGCCCGGCACGAGGACCTGCTCGCCGACCTCGCGGCCAAGCTGACCCCCGCGCTTGCCCCGATGGGCCGCCCGACCGGGCTCGGCACGCCCGCCGCCGGGTTCGAGCCGGACACCGGCCGCCTCGCGGAGGCCCTCGCCGAGCACGACGAGGACGTCATGGCCGCTTTCGTGCACGATGCGCCCGGTGTACCCCTGGCCGCCGCGCTCGCCCGACAGACCGCCGGTGGGCTCGTCCATCCGGTGTACTTCGGCTCCGCGGTCACCGGCGCCGGCGTCGACGCGCTCGTGGACGGCCTGGCCACTGTGTTGCCCGCCGCCGGTGGCGACCCGGACGGCCCGGTGTCCGGCAGCGTGTTCAAGGTCGAGCGCGGGCCCTCCCTGGAGAAGATCGCCTACGTGCGGATGTTCTCCGGCACGCTCCGGGTCCGCGACCGGCTCGCCGCGGGCAAGGTCACCGCGATCGGCGTCCCCCACGGCGGCACCGCGGTCCCCGCCGGCGAGGTGGCCGCGGGGCAGATCGGGAAGCTGTGGGGGTTGAAGGGCGTCCGGATCGGCGACAGCATCGGCGAGCCGCGACCCGGCGCGGCGCAGCTGTTCGCGCCGCCGACCCTGGAGACCGTCGTCGTGCCCCGCGACCCCCGCGACCGCGGCCGCCTGCACGCGGCGCTCGTCCAGCTCGCGGAGCAGGATCCGCTGATCGACCTGCGCCAGGACCACGAGCTGTCGGTGTCGCTGTACGGCGAGGTCCAGAAGGAGGTGATCGAGGCGACCCTCGCCACGGAGCACGGTGTGCTGGTCGACTTCCGCGAGTCGACGACCATCTACGTCGAACGGGTCGCCGGCACCGGCGAGGCCGCGGAGGTCCTGGGCGCGCCGGACAACCCGTTCGTCGCCACGGTCGGCCTACGGGTCGAGCCGGCCGCGCCGGGCAGCGGCGTCGAGTTCCGCCTGGACGTCCCGGTCGAGGCGATGCCGATGTACGTCTACTCGTCGGCGTCGTTGTTCCACGCCGCGATGCGCGACTACGTGCGTTCCACGCTCCGCCAGGGGCTGCACGGCTGGGAGGTCTCCGACTGCCTGGTGACGATGACGCAGTCCGGGTACTCCTCCCCCGTCAGCACCGCCGGCGACTACCGCAAGCTGACCCCGCTGGTCCTGATGCGCGCCCTGCAGCTGGCCGGCACGCGGGTGTGCGAGCCGGTCCACCGCTTCCACCTCGAGGTCCCGGCGGACACCGCCGGCGCCGCGCTCCGCCTGCTGTCGAAGCTCGGCGCCGTGCCGGAGACCCAGCACCCCCACGGCGGCTGGCACGACCTGAGCGGCACCGTCCCGGCGACGCGCGTCCGCGACCTGGAACGCCGGCTGCCGGGCATCAGCCACGGCGAGGGCGTCCTGGAGTACGCATTCGACCACCACCGCCCGGTCCGCGGCACCCCACCGGTCAGGGCCCGCTCCGACCACAACCCGCTGGACCGCAAGGAGTACCTGCTGTGGGTCGAGCGCCGGGTAGCGCTGTAGCCGGTCGAGTGAGCGGCGTCACCGCCCGGCCGGCTCACGGATCGGCGGGCCGTCTCGTCCTGGGGGTGTAGCGCGCCGGGACGCGGCGCCCAACGAGAAGGAGCCGGCCATGCACCGGATCGTCGTCCTCGGAGCCGGGTACACCGGCATGATCGCCGCCATCCGGGTGGCCCGCCGCACCCGGCGGCGCGCCACCCAGGTGACCCTGGTCAACCCGTCGGGCCGCTTCACCGAGCGGCTGCGGATGCACCAGACCGCCACCGGGCAGGCGCTGCCCGACGTGAGCATCCCGAACCTGCTGCGCGGCACCGGCGTCGAGTTCGTGCAGGGCCGCGCCGAGCGGATCGACACCCAGCGCCGCGAGGTGCGCACCGCCGACCGCACGATCGGCTACGACACCCTCGTGTACGCCATCGGCAGCGTCGCCGACACGGCAACGGTCCCGGGGGTCGAGGCACACGCGTACACCTTGAACACCGTCGAATCGGCGGGACGGCTGGCCTCCGTGCTCGCCGCGACCCCGGACGCGACGATCGCGGTCGTCGGCGGTGGGCTGACCGGGGTGGAGGCCGCGACCGAGGTCGCCGAGCGGCACCCGGCGGCCCGGGTGCTGCTGCTCAGCCGCGACGCGCCCGGCCCGCTGATGTCGCCGCGGGCCCGCGCCCACCTCGACCGGGCCCTGACCCGGCTCGGCATCGAGGTGCGGACCGGCGTCGACGTCGTCTCCGTGCGCCCCGACGCGGTCGAGCTCGCCGGCGGGGAACTCGTCACCGCCGACGCGACCCTGTGGACCACCGGGTTCACCGCGTCGCCGCTCGCCGCCGACGCGGGACTCACCGTCGACGAGCGCGGCCGGATCGTCGTCGACGCGACGCTGCGGTCGGTGTCGCACCCCGACGTGGTCGCGATCGGCGACGCCGCCGCGATCCGGCAGCCGTGGGGCACGATCCACGGCACCTGCCAGAGCGGCATCCCCAGCGGTGCGCACGCCGCCGACAACATCGCCCGGGTACTGGCGGGCAAGGCGGCGAAGCCGTTCCGGTTCGGCTACATCCACCAGCCGGTGTCGCTCGGCCGCAAGGACGCTGTCATCCAGTTCACGCATGCCGACGACACCCCGCGGCGGTGGTTCCTGTCCGGGCGGGCGGCGGTGATCTACAAGGAGCTGGTGACGTCCAGCCCGCTGCCGGCGTACCGGATGTCGAAGCGCCTCACCGTGCCGGCCGCCGCTCTGGCGTCACGCGGTTAGGCCTTTGAGTTTCTCAGGGTTCGTCATCAGGTGGATCGAGTGGACCAGGCCGTCGACCAGGTGCAGGACAACTGCGGTCGACGGCACACCCGCGGAGTACACCACGATCGCCGGGCCGCCGTTGACCTGCTCGAGGCGGATGCTCGGCGCGTCCGGCAGCCGGCCGGCGAACGTGAGCAGCGCCCGCGCGACGAGGTCCAGGCCCTCGATCACCTTGCGCGGCGCGGGTGCCAGGCCGCCGCCGTCGCTGACCAACTCCACGCCCGGCGCCAGCACCGCGATCAGCTCGCGCAGGTCACCGCCGGCGCACGCGGCCAGGAACCGTTCGGTCACCGCGGTGCGGGTGGCGAGGTCCGTGTCATACCGGACGCGATGCTCCTCGACGTGGGCGCGGGCCCGCGCCGCGGTCTGCCGGACCGAGACCTCGCTGCGCCCCACGAACCCGGCGATCTCCGCGTGCGAATAGCCGAACGCCTCGCGGAGCACGAACACCGCCCGCTCCAGCGGCGACAGCGACTCGAGCACCAGCAGCATCGCCGTGGACACCGAGTCGGCGAGGGCGACCCGGTCCGCGACGTCGGGGGTGGTGAGCAGCGGCTCCGGCAACCACGGCCCGACGTAGTGCTCCCGGCGCGCCTGTGCGCTGCGCAGGCGGTCGATGGCGAGGCGGGTGGTCACCCGTACCAGATACGCCTCGGGATCCTCGACGGTTGCCGGGTCGACGGTGCTCCACCGCAGCCACGTGTCCTGCACGACGTCCTCGGCGTCGCCGACCCGGCCGAGCACCCGGTAGGCGACGGCGTTGAGCTTCCGCTGATGCGCGTCGAAGATCTCAGCCGCGGTCACGCCACTACTGTTGCAGCACCGACAGGATGTTGCCCGCCGGGTCCTTGAACCACGCGATCAGCGGCCCACCGGCGCGGTGGATGCCGTGCTCGTCGGTGCTCTCGTACTGCTCGAACCGCACGCCGCGCTCGGTGAGGGCGGCGACGGTGGCCTCGATGTCACTGACCGGGAAGTTGAGCACCGTGAACGTGGCCGCCTGATGGTCGGGCTTCGGGTAGATGAGCACGTCCTTGTTCCCGGCGAGGCGCAGGTGCAGCATCCCGTGCTCCTCGTCGACCTTCAGGCCGAGGGTGTCGCCGTAGAACCGTTTTGCCGTGGGGATGTCGTCGGCCGAGAACCCGCTGAACGCCTTGGAATCCGAGAGCATCCTTCGTTCCTACCACGTGCTTCGCTTTTGTCGCTGGTCACTGCGAACGGCGGCGGTTTTTGTCGGTGGGCGTGGTTAGGGTGGCGCGGTGATGACATGGACCGCGCCGCCGGCGTCCTGCGCCCCACGGGACTGGACCCCGCCGCCGTCCCGGCCGCCGTCCCCGCCGCTGGAGTGGCGCGACGGGATCGCGGTCAGCCCGTGGCTGCGGTCGGTCCTGCACCCGCGCCGCGGCGGCATCGCCACCGACATCAGGCCCCTGGCCACGATCGACGAGGCGTGGGCCGGGCTGCGCCACGGGGTGTGGGTCGAGGACGAGGCGATCCGCGGCCGTGGCCACCGGTCCCGGGTCTGGGAGCTCGTCACCGCGCCGGATGCCGGAAGCCGGGCCGTCGGGCTGCGGCTGCTGGACCCCGCGGCCCGCATCGGCACCGCCGAGGAGGACCGGACGCTGGTCGAGGCGTGCCGGGCCCGGTTCGAGTATCTGTCCGGCCCCGCGCACGACTGGCTCGCCGACTTCCTCGTGGCCTCGCACGGCCTGGTCGAGGGGTGCCGGCGGATCCTCGGCGGCGTGCACGTCGAGCTGCCGTATGTCGGCGTCGGTGTCTTCGGCCGGCTCCGGCAGCTGCTGGTCCTCGCCGACGAGCCGACCTATGCGCAGGCCCGCGACGCGCTGCTGGAGGTCCGCGACCGGCAGGCGGCGCGGCACACCGGCGGCACCCGCGCCGACCTGTTCTGGGCCACGTCGTTCCTGCTGCCGGTCGGCCCCGCCGCCGGCGACGACGAGCGCCGCGCGCACGACGCCGCGCTGCGGTTCGCCGGTGCGTTCGGCAACCTCGACGTCCACGCGTCCGGGCTGGCCGCCGGTGACCTGGCGACCCTGGCGCGGTTCCTCGCCGTCAACAAGCGGGTCCGGTGGGAATTCTTCGGCACCTCGGGCGGCCGCATCCACCTTGCCAGCGTGCTGGAGGCCGCCGGTGCCGCCGCCGGCCCGGTCCTCGCCGGGATGAAGCCGGCCAGTCCGTTCGAGGACCACGCGCACCACAACGGCGTGTGGTGCAGCCTGCTCGCCCACATCGACGACGACGCGGCCCGCGCGGCCCTGCAGCGCGAGCGCGAGCACGGCCACGGATGGGCGACCCTCGGCCCCCTCACCGACCCGGCGTCGTTCGAGCCCGCCGTCGACCCGTCGATCGTAGTCGCCGTCCCCGACGGCGTGCCCTGCGACTATGTGCCACCCCCCGCCGCACACCCGACCTGGCTGGAGCCGGCCGTGCCGGTCGAGCCGGTGCTGCGCTGGCGCGACGAGGAGCGGGAGGCCGCCGAGCGGCTCAGCGCCCACGCGGGCGACCTGCACTGGGACGGCGTGCCGCTCGACCGGTGCGACACCGCGCAGGTGACCGCGTGGCTGGAGCACCGCGAGCACTGGGCGCTGCCGACCACCGTGCCGATGCTCGTCGTCGCTCCACTGTGGACGCACGAGCGGCTGATGGCACTCGGCTTCGAGCAGCACCACTACTGGGTCCGGTTCCGGCTGCCGCTGCTGCTTGTCCGGCACGGCACCAGCCACGTCGCGCCGCTGGTCGCCGCCTTCGCCGACCCGCGCAGCGTGGAGCCCGCCCTGCAGGCCGCGCTGCCGGTCGGGCACGTCGCCCTCACCCCGCCGGTCGTGCAGGCGTTCGCCGGCAAGAAGCTGCGCCGCCTCGCCCGCACCTGGCTGCTGCGCCACCCCGCACACGCCGCGGCCGGCGCCGTCGCGCTGTGGTCGGCGTCGCCGAAGGACCGCGCGGTCGCACGGGTCCTGCGCTATCTCGACGCGCAGGGCCAGCGCCCGCTGCTGCTCGAGCAGGCCGGTGCCCGGGCCGAGGCGCTGACGGCGCTGCTCGACCAGGATCCGGGCGTCGCGTCGAAGCTCCCCGCGTATGTCACCTCGCCGCCGCTGCCGCCGCTCGCTGCTGCCTCGCTGCCGCCCCTTGCTGCTGCCGACGTGCCGCTGCCGTCCCTCGCTGCCGCCGACGTGCCGCTGCCGTCCCTCGCTGCCGCCGACGTGCCGCTGCCGCCCCTCGCTGCCGCCGACGTGCCGGCGCCGGCCCTCGCTGCCGCCGGCGCGCCGCTGCCGCCCCTTGCAGCCAC
>NZ_JBFAPO010000097.1:0-29290 GCF_040676755.1 Dactylosporangium sp. NPDC049525
CGGGCCGCGGCGCCGCCGGCCGAACCGACCCGGCGGCCGCTGAACGGCGCGCCGGCGAGGGTGGCGACCGTGGCGGCCATCCGCTCGCCGGACACCGCCTCGAGCAGCGCGGCGAGCGGCCGCGCGACGGCCGGTGCGGGCCGGCCGCCAGCCGGTTGGGGCCGGCCTGCGGCGGGTCGGGGCGGGACGGCTGGGGCGGTCATCCGCAGCAGTCCGCGCCGGCGGCGACCGCCTCGGCCTTCGCCGGCGCGCCGCAGCAGGACGCCGGTCCGGTCGCCTCGGCACCGGCCCCGCAGCACGGCTGCGCCGCGTCGGGCCGGGTGACGGAGGAAGTGGCGCAGCAACCGGTGCCGGTCACGGTGAGCGCCGCGGCCGGGTCGCCGGCGAATCCGCCCCGGGTCTGCGCGTCGGTCATGGTCATGCCCCTTCAACGATCGTCGCATCCCTGCCGCGGCACCTGGGTCTCCTACCGCGCCCGCCCCGGCGTCATGCGCCAGCTCGCCGCCCCGCTCACGGTCGACGCCGCCACGCCGTAGGGCCGCGGCGTCAGAGCAGCCGCAGCTTGAACACCTCGAACCCGGCCGCGTAGGTGACGCCGAGGCGGGTGCCGGTCTGGCGGGAGAAGCTCTCCAGGAACTCCTCGGCGTCGAAGTCACCGGCGCCGAGCCCGCGCAGGTAGGCCTCGTGCGCCTCCAGCGACCGCACGCCGAGGTCGAACGTACCGGTCGTGTCGGCCGCGTGCGCGGACCGCGGTGAGTTCGCGGCCCACACCTGCCGCACGCCGCCCCACTTCTCCAGGCCCGCGTCGATCTGCTCCCGGAAGACCCACCGGTTGCCCGCGTCCCGCGCGGCGTCGAGCACGGCCCGGCCGGTGACGATGTGGTCCGACATGTTCAGCGCGTCGCCGGCCTCGTCCCAGCTGTCGCGGAAGTTGTTCGTGATCACGATGTCCGGGCGGTGGGTGCGGATCACCCGGGTCAGCTCGCGGCGCAGTGGCACGCCGTACTCCAGCACGCCGTCCGGCAGTCCCAGGAACTCGACCTGGGACACCCCGACGATCTCCGCGGACGCGCGCTGCTCCTGCTCGCGCAGCGGCCCCGCCTCGGCCGGGTCGATCCCGTCGATGCCGGCCTCACCGCTGGTGAGCAGCACGTACACCACGTCTTTGCCTTGCTGCGTCCACCGCGCGATCGCCGCGGCGGCGCCGAACTCCAGGTCATCGGGGTGCGCCACGATGGCGAGTCCCCGCTGCCAGTCCTCGTCGACCGGCAGCAACGGATGCGCCACGGCGGGCGTGTCAGCTGTCATGCCCCCTATCCTGCGGCACGCTCGTTGCCGCCCGCCGCAGACTCCCGCCGTTCGCTTGACGCGGACACAACACCTCAGCAATCATTGAGTCAATGACTACTGACCTTTCGTCCGTCGAGCGGCGGGCGCGGATCCACGCCGCCCTCGGCGACCCGGCGCGCCTGGCCATCGTGGACACGCTCGTCCTCGGCGACGCCTCCCCCGGCGAGATCGCCCGCGCGCTCGACCTGCCCACCAACCTCGTCGCCCACCACGTCAACGTCCTGCACGGCGCCGGGCTCCTCGTGCGGGTCCGGTCCGAGGGCGACCGGCGGCGCACCTACCTGCGCCTCGAGCCGGACGCACTGGCCTCGCTCGCCGCACCCGTCCTGGCGCAGGTGCCGCGGGTGGTGTTCGTGTGCACGCACAACTCCGCGCGCTCCCAGCTCGCCGCCGCCATCTGGACCGACCGGGCCGGCATCCCCGCCGCGTCCGCCGGCACCCACCCGGCCGCCCGCGTCCACCCGCGGGCCGTGGCCGTCGCCCGCCGGCACGGGCTGCGCATCAACGCGACCGGCACCGCCCACGTCGCCGACGTCGTGCACGACACCGACCTTGTCGTCGCGGTCTGCGACAACGCCCACGAGGACCTCACCCAGGGCGTCCGGCCCCGGCTGCACTGGGCGGTCCCGGCACCCGCGGACACCGACGCCGCGTTCGAGGCCACGTTCGCCGAGCTCGCCGGCCGCATCGACCGTCTCGCCCCCGTCGTCGAGCCCGCCCGATGACCCGTCCGGCACCATGGCGACGGCTGCTCGCCGAGTTCACCGGCACGCTGCTGCTCGTCACCGCCGTCGTCGGCTCCGGCATCATGGCCGCCACCCTGTCGCCGAACGACGCCGGGTTGCAGCTGCTGGAGAACTCCGTCGCGACCGCCTTCGCGCTCGCGGCGCTGATTCTCACGTTCGGGCCGGTCTCCGGCGCGCACTTCAACCCGGTCGTGTCCGCCGCCGACTGGTTCCTGGGCCGCCGCACCGGCACCGGCCTGACGGTGCGCGACCTCGGCGGTTACGTCGTGGCGCAGACCGCCGGCGCGATCGGCGGCTCGATCCTGGCAAACCTGATGTTCGACCTGCCGGCGGTCGCCGCCTCGGGCAAGGACCGGGCGGCGGGGCATCTCCTCCTCGGTGAGGTCGTCGCGACCGCCGGGCTGGTCCTGCTCGTCTTCGCCCTCGCCCGGTCCGGCCGCGCACCGGTCGCACCCGCGGCGGTCGGCGCGTACATCGGCGGCGCCTACTGGTTCACGTCCTCCACCAGCTTCGCCAACCCGGCCGTGACCGTCGGCCGGGCGTTCACCGACACGTTCGCCGGGATCGCCCCCGCCTCGGTGCCAGGCTTCGTCGCCGCACAGCTCGTCGGGCTGCTGGCCGGGGTCGGGCTGCTGCTGGCGCTGTACCCCTCCCGCCGCGCCGACCCCACCGGCCACCCCGGCCCCGTCGTTGCCGTCCCGAGCCGGCATGGAGGAACCCCATGAGTGCCAAGCCCAGCGTGCTGTTCGTCTGCGTGCACAACGCCGGCCGCTCGCAGATGGCCGCCGGTTGGCTGCGCCACCTCGCCGGCGACACCGTCGAGGTCCGCTCCGCCGGCAGTGACCCCGCCGACCAGCTCAACCCGGTCGCGGTCGAGGCGATGCGGGAGGTCGGCATCGACATCACCGCCAACACCCCACGCAAGCTCGACTATGCGACCGCCGAGGCCTCCGACGTACTGATCACGATGGGCTGCGGCGACATCTGCCCGGTCTTCCCCGGCCGGCGCTACCTCGACTGGCACCTCGACGACCCCGCCGGGCAGGACCTCGCCACCGTCCGCCGCATCCGCGACACCATCAAGGCCCGGGTCGAGCACCTGCTCACCGAACTCGCCACCCAGCCCGACTGATCCGGACCGGCCTATGCCGCAGCGAGTTCGTCGATCGACCTGGCAATGCTGTCCACCGCAGTCGCGATGGCAGTTTCCGTCATGGCGTCCACACGGAGGAAACTCCGGCTCCGGAGCTGACGCGGCAACCGATCGGGAGGCAGCCCGTCGAGCACGACCGGCAGAATCTTGACGCGGCGCAGGTTGCCGTCGGCGGCGTAGCGCAGTTCCTCGGCCATGCCGCTTGAGCCTTCGCTGTGCTGCGAGAGCACCGCGACGACATAGTCGGACTGGTCCACGGCCTGCGCGATGGTCTCCCAGATCGGCTGCCCGATCAGCAGGTCGACCTCGTCGAGCCACACGCTGAACCCGCGGACCCGCAACTGCTCCGCCAGCGGCCGGACGAAACGCTCCTTGTCCGGCGTCGCATGCGAGATGAAGACCGAGGTCGGCTCCGATCTCACCGCCAGCCGAGCCAGGACGGCCGCCACGTCCGGCGGCCGGCGCGCCGGATCAACGCTCAACAGGTCGGCGATGAGCTCCCGCTGACCGGCCGGCAGCGACGCCAGGTGCGGCGCCAGCACAGCAGGACTGACCGCCTGCCGATACCGCCGCGTGAAGCTCCGCAACTGATCACGCGAACCCTTCCCCGGCGGCGGGCGTATCGCCGTGGTCATGTCGACGAACCACAGCTCGTTGAGAATCCCAGCGACTTTGTAGAGCTCGCGGGCCAGCTCCGGGCGGACGGTGAGCGGGTTTACGTCCGTGAGCAGCTCAAGCAGAACGATACCCAGCGAGAACAGGTCTGCCGGCACCCCAGGAGCCATACGGTCCGCATCGGGGTCGAAAACCTCCGGCGCCACGTATCCAGGCGTCCCGATCGACCACCGCTGATCCGGCTCATCCTGACTGTCCAGCCCCGGACTGCCGATGTCGACGATTTTCAGGACGCCCGCCGTGTCGACCACCATGTTTTCCGGCTTGATGTCCAGCCGGGAGAAGCCGGCCTGATGCAATGCCTGGACCCCGCTGGCAGCCTGCCGAAACAGCTCGAGCGCCGCGGCTGGTCCGCGCGGCGCACGCAGGATGTCGCGCAGCCGTCTCGACCCAAGATGCTCCAGCGCCAGCCAGGGCACTGTTTCAGCCCACATGCCGAAGTCGTAGACCTGGCAGATGTTGGGGTGGAAGCACGCGGCGAGGACTCGCGCCTCATTGCGGAATATCTCCGCCTGCCGCAGCTCGTGGGAGACCTGCCCTCGCCCTGACGGCGACCAGATCTTCAAGGCGACCGGCCGGCCGAGGACCTCATCGACTCCACCGAGCACGACCGCCGAGCCGCCCTGGCCGAGGACCCAGTCCAACGTGTATCGGTCCAACACCCGCACCGAGGCCGGCAGCGGCTGTTGTGGTGTGAGCCGCCAGAGTTCCCAGCCGTACCTTTCGATCAAGGCATCCATCGAGCCCATTCTCCCACGTGGTCATTCGGCGAGTTTTCGCAACCAGCGCCTCACCCGCCGGGACCACGCCACGTTCTGCCGGGCCTCCAGGACGGTGCGGTGCGTGGCGCCGGAGGTGGACTTGCGCCGCGACGGGTCGACACGTAACTTGCCAATGTATCGGCGCGATACATCACGGCGATACATTGCCGCGCACGGGGCGTGGGATGGCGACGGTCGGGGAGGCAGCGACGTGTCCAGCGGGCAGTTGTACGACACCATCGGCGGGAGCTACACGGCGACGCGGCGCACGGAGCCGCGGATCGCCGCAAGGATCTGGGCCGCGCTCGGCGATGCGCAGACGGTGTTGAACGTCGGGGCCGGCACCGGGTCCTACGAGCCGCCCGACCGCGACGTCACCGCCGTGGAGCCGTCGGCGCTCATGCGGGCGCAGCGTCCCGCGGGCGCGGCGCCGTGCGTGGCCGCCGCCGCGGATTGCCTCCCGTTCGAGGACCTGTCCTTCGACGCCGCAATGGCCGTCTCCACCGTTCACCATTGGCCGGACCCGATCGCCGGGCTGCGCGAGATGCGGCGGGTGGCCCGGCGCGTGGTGGTGTTCACGCACGACAGCAGCGACGCGGGGTGGCTCCACCGGTTCTGGCTCAGCCGCGACTACCTGCCCGAGGTCGCCAACCTCGTCGCCGGCCGACCTTCGGTGACCGAGCTGGCCGACGCGATCGGCGCCCGCCTGGAGCCGGTGCCCATTCCGTGGGACTGCGCCGACGGTCTCTTCGAGGCCTACTGGCGCCGGCCCGAGGCATACCTGGACGAGCGGGTGCGCCGCGCGATGTCGGTCTGGACCACAGTCGGCCCGGAGGCCGAACAGCGGGCTGTGCGCGACCTGCGGGCAGACCTTGCCTCAGGCCGGTGGGCCGAGCGCAACCGCGACCTCGTCTCACTCGACGCGGCCGAGCTCGGCCTTCGCCTGCTGATTGCCTGACCGCACGGCGGCGTCACAGGTCGTGGGGGACGCCGCCGCGCCAGGCCCACACGGTGAAGACCAGGCAGTAGAAGAACGCCACCACGAGCGGCACGGTGAACCAGGCGGACGGCAGGATCATCCCGAAGAGGATCCCGGGCACCGGTGCGAACAGGTACCACCCGCTCGGCCTGGGCCAGGTCGCGGATGCGTGGCGGATCGCGCCGGTGCGGTGCCGGGGCAGGTAGGCGCCGGCGCGGAGCCGTCCGCTGGGCCAGATCCGGTGGCCGCCGTCGGTGTCGATGACGGCCCGCCCCGCCCGCCCCTCGCTGATCCGGGCGGTGACCTCGTCCCCGGCGCGCAGGTCGGCGACCTCGCGGCTCCACATCACCGGCTGCCACAGCGCCCCCGGCGGCGGCACCACCGGCCCGATGCCCGGCTCCGGAGGGTCGGCGTCGGCCGGCACCAGCATCGTCGCGACCCCGATGTTCACGGAGCCGCCGGTGGCGCCGACCGTTCCGGTCCAGACGAGTGGGACCACCCGCCACCGCGACGGTGGGCCGGCCGCCGCCGCGTGGGCGCGCCGGACGCGGACCCGCCACGCCGCGGCGGCGGCCCCGGCGAACAGCAGGAACGGCAGGACCAGGAACAGCCCCCACCACGGCGGGTGGACGCCCGTGACGAGTCGCGCGTCGTCACCCGCGGGAAAGGCGTCCACGTCGGGGTTCGCCGGGTCGTACCGGAGCCTGAACTCCTCCCGCGACGACCAGTCGCTGCCGTCCGGCACGTCGAACCTGACGATGTGCACCTCGTCGTCGGCGTCGGTCCAGACGACTTCGACCGCCGAGACGTAACTGGTCCATCCGTCGGAGCCGATGGACGAGATGGGACTCGGGCGGCCGACCACCTCGGTGTCGGCCCGGTCCGAGCGGGAGTACCACTGCGACACCATCAACGCGCCCAGCGCCACGGCCAGCACCGCGGCCGCCGCCGACACCAGCAACGACAGCACCATGGCGTGGCGAGGGAACCGACCGTCCATGGGCACCCAGCCTAAAGACAATCGGCGCCGATGGATACGTCGCGTGCGGACCGATGTGCCGCCGCGCGGCCGGCAAGGAATGGTTGGCCGCGGACCGTACAGTGCTTCGCATGACCTTGTCGGGGGCGTGGCTGGGCATCGACTTCGGGACGTCCAGCACCGTCGCATTTCTCAGGCGCGGCGACGGCACCGTCACGCCGCTGCTGTTCGACGCGTCCCCGCTGCTGCCCTCGGGTGTCTTCGCCGACGATGACGGGCCGGTGCTCACCGGCGCCGACGCCGTGCGCGCCGCCGCGGGCAGCCCGGCCGGGTATGAACCCAACCCGAAGCAGCGCATCGACGACGCCACGACATGGCTCGGCGGGCGCGAACGTGCCGTGCACGGGCTGATCGCGGCGGTCCTGCGCCGGGTGGCGGACGAGGCGTGCCGGGTCGCGGGCACCGACCCGGCCGGCGTCGTGCTCACCTACCCCGCCGGCTGGAGCCGGGCGCGGCTCGCCGTCCTGGCCGCCGCGGCGGACGCGGCGGGGCTGGCCGGGGTCGGGTTCGTGCGCGAGCCGGTGGCGGCCGCGACGTACTTCGACGGCGTGCTGGGCCATGACCTTGGGCAGCGCCAATGCCTGGTCGTGTACGACTTCGGCGCCGGCACCTTCGACGTCAGCGTCGTGCGGCGCGGTGCCGACGGGGTGGAGGTGCTCGCCGCGGACGGGCTGACCGACATCGGCGGCAACGACCTCGACGCCGTCGTCGTGGACCATCTGCGGTCGCTGTCCGCGGACCCGGTGGCGTGGGGACGGCTGGACTGGCCGCAGAGCGCGGCCGATCATCGGGCCCGGCGCAGCCTGTGGGCGGACGCGCGGTCGGCCAAGGAGCAGCTGACCAGGCACACCCGGGCCGAGGTGCACGTGCCGGTCGTCGACGTGACGCTGCACATCACCCGCGAGGAGTTCGACGCCGCCGCCCGGCCGCATCTGGAGCGGACGGTCGCGCTGACGATCGCCACCCTGCGCGCCGCCGGAGTGAGCCGCGAGGCGATCGGGGGTGTACTGCTCGTCGGCGGCTCCAGCCGCATCCCGCTCGTGGCGACCCTGCTGCACCGGACGCTGCGCCTTGCGCCGACAGTCATGGAGCAGCCGGAGCTCGTCGTGGCGCACGGCAGCCTGTTCCTCGTCGATCAGCAGGACCGGCTCGAACCGCCGCCACCGCCCGCGCCCGTGGTCGCCACACCGTCCACGCCCGTGGTCGCCGCACCGCCCGCCGTACCGTCCGCAACGCCGCCCGCAGTGCCGTCCGCGGTGACATCGAGGCCGCTGCCGACGCCGGCGAGCGAGGCGCTGGCGACCGCCCAGACGGTGCCACCACCGGCGACTCCGGCTGAGCCGGCACCGGTCGTACCAATGACGGAGCCGACGCGCGATCCAGCCACCGCAGCGGCGCCGCCGCCAGCAGTCACCCCGCCGGCCGAGCCGCAGGCCCAGGCCACCACGCCGTCGCCCAGCGCGGCGCAGACCGCGCCGGAGCCCGTCACCGGCCCGAGGCGGCGACGCCGTGTGGTCGTGGCCGCGGCCGCCGGCGTCGCGGCGCTCGCCGTCGTCGCCGCGCTGCTCATCGGCCGGCCGTGGGACAACGGCACCGGCCGGGACCCGAGCGGCGACGGTTCCCCCACCGGCGGCAGCCAGCCGGCCGCCACCCAGGCGAGCCTGGACTCGGTGCGGCGCAGCGCTCCTGGATGCGAGGAGAGCGACGAGCGCGTGGTGTGGACCGCGGTGCGGGCCTCCGTCACGTGCTCGGCGGCGGCCACGACGGTGAGCAAGCAGGTGGGGTGGGACATTGCCTACACGCAGTCCTACGCCGAGCTGCGGATGTCGCTGCGCGACCGGCAGCTCCCCGGCGCGTTCACGGTCGCGTTCACGATCGGCGGGCTGTCCGCCCCCGGACGCAACGGCAACCGCAACGGCTGCGGCGGTCTCGCGGTGCACAGCGCGCCCGACGGCCACACGTACGACTACTTCAACGTCTGCGGCGACGGCTGGGTCGAGTTCGTCCGGATCGTCAACGACGCCGGAACCGGCAACCAGACCCGCCAGCTCACGCCGGGCCCGGACCAGGGGTCAGGCCCGGCCTACTCGGTGCTCGTCACCGTCACCACGTCGGCGGTGACGGTGACCGTCAGCAACAACGTCGGCGGGAGCGAGACCATCACGGCGGCGACCGCCAGCACGACGAGCGCCTACGTCAGCCTCATGACGACCTGGCGCAACGTCGGCGCCACCGCGTCCTTCTCGAACTTCACGTACAGCGCGACCGGGTAGGCACGGTGTCCGGCGCTCAGGGGAGGGCGGCGCCGGGCTCCACCGCCGCGTCGCGCAACCAGTCCAGCATCTCCAGGGCCGCGTCCAGGTCGTCGCCGGACCGGCCGGGTTCCTGCGTCCCGAACTGCCGCTGGTAGACCAATCGGCGCGGATGAGTATGGACGTCGCTCTTTCCTGCCGCTACAGTCCAGTCACAACTGTAAATAGTCTTAAGTGTTTCTCACGCACAGAGGACGAGGTGGGCATGAGCACCAGGAAACGCTTCGCTACCACGATCACCCTCAGCGCACTACTCACGGCGGGGACACTGGTCGGCACCGCGTCAGGGGCGTCGGCCGCTCCGACGAACTGCACCGTCACCTACGGCTCGAACTGGGCGCAGAGCCTGTGCACCGGCGGTACCGGAGAACACCGGGTCAACATGCTGCAGCAGCATTTCATGCCCGGTGCCGGCGCCATCATCTGCCAAGGACCATGGGCCCCAGTGGGTACCCCGTCCTACACCAACTGCGCGTACCACACGATCGTCAACGTCTGGGTCGACACCCGCTGACCCATCTCGCCGGCTGTCACACGTCGCCGAAGGCGAACTCGAAGGTGCCCGCCTCGATGCTGTCGATCAGCTCGGCAACGTCGCCGGCGAGGCGGGTCGCGGTCTCCCACCCGGTGCTGGTGATGTCCACCATCAGCACTGGTGATGTCCACCATCAGCACCGGTGCGGGGTCTCGGCGCAGGTCGAGCACGATCTGCTCACGTGAGCCGTCGTTGCCGATGATCGCGATCCCGGGGTGCGCCACGGTGCTCTCGTCCCACGCGTCGTGCAGGCCGAGCATCTCGCGTGGCGTGTTGAGCCACACGTAAGCACCGTTCGGCAGCCAGCCGCGCCGGAACCACGACGCACCCCGCAGGTAGGTCCGCCACGCGGCCGGCAACGCCCGGCCGAGGGCGTCGTGCGCGTCGGTGAACTCCTGGTCGTCGACGGGACCGCGGTAGTCGGCCTCCTCCATGATCGCGCCGACGATGTGCGCGTTGAGGTCGGCCAGGTCGCCGGCGGGGATCCGGTACTGCGGCGCGTCGAGGCCGGCGACGTGCTGCAGCTCGTACCGGCCCAGGTATGCCCGTTGCACCTCGAACCGCGTCACATAGCCCACACCGCCGGCGGGCACGTGCCGCTCGCGGACGATCGTCGTGGCGTGCTCACGGTGCAGCACCGCGGAGAAGGTCGGCTGGTCCGGCCGGCGCGGCGGCCACTCCCGCCACGCGGACGCCGCGACACGGTCGAGTTCGGCCTGCCCGGTGGACCGCCAGAGCGTGATGGTGCCGGATTCGTCGATGGCGCGCTCCTGGCGGCTGTGGTGTTCGCGTGGGCCCGGCGCAGCATAGTCCCGGCTGCGGACGGTCAAGGGCTACGGCGGGCGGCGGCCTGTGCCAGCGTGGTGCGGATGGGCTCCAGGGTGGCGACGGCGTCGTCGTAGCAGCCGGCGTCCTCCCACAGGTCCCGCCATTCCGAGTCGGCGCCGGTGCGGTCAGCTTGAGCCGCGGACGGTCAGTGTGGTCGGCAGGCGGCCCGGTGCCGGCAGGGCCGGGTCGAGCAGGCGGCGGATCGCCGACGCGGCCTCCTCCTCGACCGGCATGTAGACCGACGACAGGTCCGCGGCCTCGGCCAGGGCGCTGCCGTCGAAGCTGACCACGGCGACGTCGTGCGCGACCCGCCGGCCCGCCTCGCGCAGCGCCTGCAGGACCCCCATCGCGGACACGTCGCATGCCGCGAACACCGCGTCCAGTCGCGGCTCGCGGGCCAGCAGTTCCTGCGCGGCGGCGTACGCCCGGGCCCGGGTGAAGTCTCCGTCGATCGACGCGACGGGCTGGGCGGCGCCGGCCATCACGCGCAGGAACCCGGCCTTGCGTTCCAGGGCGCAGGGCGTGGGCGGGCCGAAGACCGCGCCGATGCGGCGGCGGCCGGTGGTCACGAGATGCTCCGCCGCCTGGTGGCCGCCGCCGTCGTTGTCGGGGGCGACGAACGGGATGCCGGGCGCCGTCTCGCCCAGGGCGATCGTGCGGGTGCGGCGCACCCGGGCCGCGGCGGCGACGGGCATGTTGATGAGGACCTGCCCGAACGGCGGGTCGTCGTCGCCGGCCGGTGGCGTGGCGACCCGCCTGACCTGCAGGGAGACGTCCTGGTCGTGCAGCGCACGCATGGCACCGGTCAGCACGCGCCCGTAGTACGGCTTGACGCTCAGCGCGTCGGGATCGGGGTCGACGATGAGGATCTCGATGCGCTCGACGTGGCTCGCGGTGATCCGGCCGGTTGCCAGCGCGCGGGCCGCGGCGTGCGGCTGGAAGCCGAGCTGTGCCGCGGCGTCGCGGACCCGCCGGCGCACCGCGTCCGTGGTCCCGGGCAGGCCGTTCATGGCCCGCGACGCGGTGGCCCGGGACACGCCCGCCGCGTGGGCCACGTCGGCGAGTTTGGGACGCTGGTGCTCCATGACTGCAACCGTATCCGGCTCCACCGGCGTGGCAAGGCGATTGCCGGGGCGGGTCCGGCGAACCCGCCCCGGCCTGCTCAGGACGGTTGCACAGGGTGCCGGGTCCAGTGCAGCCCGTCCGGTGACACGTACACCGCCGACCTGTCGTAGAGGAGGTACGCGCCGGCCGCAACGGTCTGGACCGGCTGCCGCAGGTCGTCGATGCCGTCCAGGCCGGTCACCGGCGCCGGCTTCGTGTAGGCACCGGTGGTCCCGGCGTACCAGGCGCCCGGGTTGCTGACCACCGTCTGCACCAGGTGGGTCCCGTCCGCGGCGACGAACGAGGAGTCGCCGTGCTGCAGCCACGGCAGGGTGCGCCCGGGGTCGGCCCGTTGCCACGTCTGCCCGCCGTCGCCGGTGCGGTAGACCAGCAGCCGGTTCTGGCCGTTGTTCGTGACGACGGAGACCACGGCGTAGGCGGTGGTGCCGTCCACGGTCGCGATGCGCACCTGCTGGTTGTTGATGTCCTGCGGGTAGTCCGGCTCGTCCTTGCCGAACACGTGCGTCGACCAGGTCCGGCCGCCGTCGCGGCTGACGGAGACGCCGGTGCGGTTGCTCTGCTGGACGTATCCGGACACCCACAGCCCGGTGTTCGCCGGTGTCGGCTCGACGCCCGTCGGGATGAGCGCCGGCGGCTGGGTCGCCAGCTTCTGCTCCGCTCCGGTCTGGGCGTTCACCCCGTACACCGCGCATTGCGTGGTGCCGTTGCTGCCCTCGCGGCACGTGGGCCAGCCGCCTGCCGGTACCGCGGCCATGGTGCCCGCCGCGAGCTTGACGTCCTTCCAGTTGCGGCCGCCGTCGCTGCTGAAGCGTGCCACGGCGCTGGTGGGACCGGTCATGGCCAGGCCGCCGAGCACGCCCGGCGCCAGCACCCGCAGCTGATACGGGCTGCCCGACTTCCGCTGCGTCCAGGTCTGCCCGCCGTCGTCGGAGCCGAACAGCACGCTCTTGCAGGAGTTCTGGTCCGCGGTGGGGCAGCGCAGCTGCAGCGCGTACAGGTGGTTGAGGTCCGTCGCCACTGCCTCCTCCACCAGGCCGTCGCTGAAGTACGGCCGCTCGTTCCCGGTCGCCGAGGGGGTCACCGACTGGGCCGCTGACGGGGCCGCCGACTCGGGGCCTCCGTCCGCCGGCGTGGGCATGCCGCGGTCGTGCCCGCCTGACGTGACGAGCAGCGCGGCCGCGACCGCCGCGGTGCAGCCGGCCGCGACCGCGGCGGCCACCCGGGTGCGGATCCGCCGGCGGCGCCACGCCGTCGCGTACACCTCTTCGCCGCTGGCCAGGTTCGGTGGCGTCGGGCTCTCCAGGGCGTCGTCGAACCGTTCACGCAAGGAAGTCACGGGCACCTCTCCACCATCTCGGCCGACCGAAGCTCCAGATCGTCGCCGAGCAGCTGCTTCAACCGGGTGAGCCCGCGCGCCGCGTGGCTCTTCACCGTTCCCTCCGAACACCCCATCGCCTCAGCGGTCGCTGCCACGTCGAGGTCGTGGTAGTACCGCCACACGAGCACCGCCCGCTGCCGCGGCGGCAGCTGGCCCAGCGCGGCCGTGAACGCCGACCGCGCCGCCGACTGTTCCACCGCGTCCGGTCCAGCCCGGGTGTCCGGGACGTCGGCGTGCGAATGCTCCCTGCGCCGCCACGCCCGGCGCGTCTCGGACAGGTACGCCCGCATGAGACACGTCCGGACGAAGGCGTCCAGTGCGCCGCGGTCCCTCACCTTGCGCCAGCTCACGGCCAGCCGCATGAACGCGACCTGGGTCAGGTCGTCGGCCCAGTGCCAGTCCCCGCACAGCAGGTACGCGGTGCGTCGCACCACCTCGCGCCGCGCCGCGTAGTACTCGCTGAACTGCTGCTGATCCTCGAACGAATCGCCCGGCACAATCGCCTCCTTGCCGGTTAGGTGCACAGCGACCGCGCACCCGGTTTACACGCCGGCGCAGAATCTTCGCCGGGCGAGCCGGGCCGGCGTCAGGCGGCGGCTTCGCCGGGCGGGCCTCAGACCGCGGCGAGCAGCGCGTCGAGCGGGCGTGGCAGGACGTCCCGGGCGAGCGCCGCCTCGACCAGCAGCCGCCCGTAGCGCAGCTTGCGGCGCGCGCCGCTGCCCAGGAACCGTCGCAGCTGCGCCTGGAGTTCCCGGTCCCGCCACGCGGGCTGGTGCTGCAGGGAATGCAGCGAGCCGAGGTCGCCCTGCGAGTCGAACAGCGCCTCGACCGCCGCGGTGCCCACCGCCCGGATCAGCTCGTCCTCCAGGTCGTCGACGCAGACGTACACCCCGAGGCCGTCCTGCAGTTCACGCTGGAACAGGTGCGCCTCCCGCAGGTCGCACAGCCCGGCGAGGCGCCGGCCCTCCGCCGGGGTCAGGGTCGCCAGGAACCGGCCGATCGCGTGCGCCCCGCCGATCGGCACGACCACCACCCGTTCCGCTTCCAGGTCGCGGCCGCGGCCGGCGGCGGCCGTCTCCACCGCGATCTGGTCGCTGATGCCCTCGACGAGCACCAGCGTCGCGGCGTCGTCGACCTTCGCCAGGGCGCGCGCCGTGGCCCGGAACGTGGCGTCCGGGCCACTCACGTATCCGTCGAGCGCCCGGCGGGCAAGCTCACCGCGGTCGCCGGCAGCCACGGCGGCTCAGGCGCCGTCGGCCATGATGACCAGCCCGAGGCACATCTCGTCGCTGGTGCCGTCGCCCCAGACCACGTACCGGGGCGCGGTCCCCTGCAACTGCGGCAGCTGGCTGCGCAGCGTCGCGTCGTGGGTGCAGGTGACCCGCAGCTTGTCGCCGGCCTTCAGCGCGACGGGTTCGGCCAGCGGGTGGATCGCCTGGTCGTCGAAGTTGTACCTGGGGACGTCCAGCAGCAGCCGCGCGCCCGGGGTGCCGGGGTTGAGCTCGATCGTGATGGCGCGGCCCAGCAGGTGCATGTGCCCGGCCACCGCGTACACCGTGGCCGCCCGCCGCACGGGCTGGTCGCAGTGCTGCGTCGGCCCGGCGACCGGCTGGCCGCGGCTGCAGAGCTTCACCAGCTGCGCCTCCTGCTCCCCGACGTCCGCGCCGAAGCGCTTGGTCACGTCGGCGATCGCGGCGTCGCGGTCGCACAGCGGCCCCGACTCGCTCGCCGTGCACGGCAGCTCGATCGGCGCCGGCAGCAGCGACGTCTGCAGCGGCGTCATTCCCGTGGTGCTGTCGTTGAGCCGCAGCCGGATGGCCGACTGGTCCGCGCCGCCGGCCTTGCCGCCGGTGGCCAGCAGGTTGTAGTGGATCTGCATCACCATCAGGCTGCCCGGCGGCATCGGGTAGCCGAGGTTCGGCGCGAGGAGCGTCTCGTTGGCGCCGGGCGCCCACGACGCGACCCAGGTGTCACCGTTGACGCCCGAGTCGCCGAAGCACGTCCAGCCGTCGCCGGGCGTGCCGGCGTCGAGCTTGCGGGCCGCGTCGGCGGAGCCGGGGCCGATCCGGAAGAAGATCGCGTGGTGCACGATGTCGGCGTTCTGCGGCAGGAACTGGCTGCCGGTCAGGTACGCCTGGCTGGTGAGTTTCGGGTCGATCAGGAAGCAGCGGTACTCGTCGGTGCCGCCGTTGGGGGCCTTCGGCGTGTACAGCGCCGGCATCGACAGGTTCTGGAAGTGCTCCCCCGCCCGCAGCGGCGCCGCCGGCGGCGCGGAGAAGTGCCCGGCGTGCGAGCCTGCCGGTGACGTGCCGGCCGGTGACGTGGCCGCCGGTTGCGGGTCGTCGGACCCCTTCCCGCAGGACGCGACCAGGACGACCGCCGTGAGCGCGGCGGTCACCCGCAGCAGCTGCTTCATCACTACCTCCCCGTAGCCATGCCCGGTGCGCGGCAGACATCGATGATGCTCGCACCCGCCGACCGGTACATCCGGGACTCCCCCTAATCGTGCCTAATGCGCGAAAATTCGGTCCAGCCGGGCTTCCGCCCCACGCGGAGACCGAGCTCAGCCGGGCTTCCGGCCCCACGCCGAGATCATCGGCGAGGTGGCGAGGTCGAGCCGCCCGGCCTCGACGTTGCCGAGGTGCTCGTCGATCTCCTCGTCGGTGGCCAGGCCGGCCGCGGTCAGCCGGTCGCGGATCTGCCGCACGGTCGCCTGTTCCAGCACGGCGCAGGCGGCCCCGGTGATCGGGAAGCACGCGTCGGCCTCCACGTCCACCAGCTCCGCGCCGCGCAGCAGCCGCGGCAGCGTCCGCCCGTAGGCCAGGTCGACGCCACGATCCGCCATCAGCGTACGGAAGTCGCGCTTGAGCTTGTTGGCCAGCCGCTGCGCCGGACCCGGCTCGTCCGGGCAGACGAGCGGCTGCAGCGCCGGATCGGCCTCCTCCACCAGCAACCACCCGCCGGGCCGCACCGCCGAGACCATGGCGGCCAGCGCCGCGGCGCGCTGCGGGACGTGCACGAGGACCAGCCTCGCGTGCACCAGGTCGAACCCGTCCCCCGGCGGCGCTTCGGCGCCCACGTCATGGCGGCGGATGTGGTACGCCGTGCCGCCGGCCATCCACGTCACGTCGATGTCGGTGGCCAGGACGTACCCCGACGGCCCTGCCCGCCCGGCGAGCCAGGCCGGCACGCTCGGGCCGCCCGCACCGACCTCCCAGCAGCGCCACCCCGCCGCGATACCCAGCGCGTCGATGTGCCGGAACGTGGAGGGGTTGAACAGCGCCGAAAGGGCGTCGAAGCGGGTGCCCGCCTCCGCCTGCCGGTTGTCGAGGAGGTACCCACCGTCGTCAGCCACGTACCCCATCCTCGCAGGCCGACGCGGCGCCGGATCGCTGCCGGTCGGCTCACTGCAGCAGCTGGGTCTGCAGGGCGTGCGCCAGCCAGTCCTGGAACTGGGCGGGCGTCCACTGTCGCTTGTGGACCAACCGGTGATACAGCGCCGGATCGTTGTGCAGCCACAGGATGTCGGCGGCCATCGAGGTGGTGAGCCCGGCGCGCAACGCGTCCCGGCGCGACAGCAGGGTGGCCGGTCGGTGCATGGCCGCGAGCCGTTGCCCCTCGAGGTGCTCGAACAGCGTGCGGGCCTCCGGGTCGGACTCGGCCGCGCCGGCCAGCGTCACGTGCAGCGTCGCGATGCGCCCCTGGATCCCGGTGACCATCGCCGCGAACCCGGCGAGCATCCGGGCCGCGTCGGGCTCCGCCTCCAGCGCCTTGACCACCGGCCGTTCGCGCAGCGGGACCGGTTCGTCGTCACCGGCGGTCGCCTGGTCGTATGCGAGCTTGAGCAGCTCCGCCTTGCCGCCCACCGACGTGAACACGGTCTTGCGGCTGACCCCGGCGGCCGCCGCGATCGCGTCGATCGTGGTCGCCGCATACCCGTTGCCGACGAACAGCTCCGCCGCCGCCGCGACGATCTGGCCGCGGGTGCGCCGGGCCTGCGCCGCACGCAGGTCGGAACGGTAGGACCGCTTGCCGGGCTCACTCATTTTGCGTTACCTTCAGTGTAACGAATACATCGGTAGTGGCATTGATTCGGAGCGTACCATGATCCACACGGTGATCACCGAGATCCACCTGCCCGCCGGCGTCGCCGGACCCGACCCGATGGACTTCGACGTGCGGTGCTTCCTGATCCCGCACGCCACCGGGCTGACCCTCGTCGACACCGGCCTGGAGCACACCGTGCCGTCGATCACCGGGCAGCTCACCGCCATCGGCGCCGGCTGGGGCGACGTGACCGACGTGGTCCTCACCCACCACCATCCCGACCACACCGGCGGCCTGCCCGAGGTGCTGACCCTGGCACCCGGCGCCACCGTGTGGGCCGGCAGCGGGGACACGTTCCCCGTCGCGGCGAAACCCGCGGAGGACGGCACGACGATCCGGGGCCTTCGCGTCGTGGCCACCCCGGGACACACCGCCGGCCACCTGAGCCTCCTCGCCACGGACAACGCCGCGCTGCTCATCGGCGACCTGGCCGGCACCCAGGGCGGCCGCCTCGTGCGCGCACCGGCCGCGTTCACCGCCGACGCCACCGAGGCCGAGCGCTCGCTGCACAAGGCGAGCCGGCTCACCTTCGCCACCCTGTACCCGTCCCACGGCGCCCCGACCGACCCGCAGGCCCTGCACGAACTCCTCGACCGCCCGTAGCGTGCACACCATCTTGAGCCCCTCCAGCAGCCCGACCACGGCTGCGCCCCGCGAACGCCACCGTGCGGGGCTCGGCGAGGCGGTTTATCGTTGGATCATGCGTAACGGCCTGGCTGACGACTTTCTGCTGCTGGCCCTTGACGATCGGGGCACGAACCTGGTCGGTGACCCCGGCCTCGACTACGGTCTCGCCGGTGCACTGCTGCTGGACCTGGTGCTGGCCGGGCGGCTCGACCTGGCCGACAGCCGGGTCGTCGTCGCGGATCCCGCCCCGGTCGGGGACCCGGTCGCGGACGCGGCGCTGGACCGCATCGCCGCGGACACCAAGCCCCGCAAGCCCGACGCGTGGATCCAGCCGCTGACCGACGGGCTGCGCGCCAGGCTGCTGGAGCGGCAGGTCGAGGCGGGGGTGCTGCGCGTGGAGCGCGACAAGGTGCTGTGGGTCTTCCCGCGCACCCGGTACTCCTCGGCGACCGGCGCCGAACCGGCCGTGGAGACGGCGGTGCGGCGGGAGCTCACCGATGCGGTGGACGGGACCGGTGCGGTGCCCGCACGGACGGCCGCGCTGCTGGGCCTGGTGCAGGCGGTTGGACTGGCGGGCAAGCTGTTCCCCGGCCGGGACGGCAAGGCGCTGAAGGCACGCCTTGACGAGATCGCCGAGGGTAACTGGGCCGCCGACGCGGTGCGGGAGTCCATCGCCCAGCTCCAGGCGATGATCGGCTCGATGGCCGCCGTGTCCGTCGCCACGATGGTCGCCACCAACGGCAACTGACCCGTGGCGTCCGTGGACGTGCCCCGGCGGTGCCGGCCGCACGGCGTTCCGGGCGGAGGAGAGCGCACGGTCCGACCTTGATCAATGAGGGTCGGTCTGGCACGATGCGGCGACGCTCTATCTCGGGGGAAATGCCATGCCTGACGCTGCCGCGACGCAGTTCGTCCTGGTTCGTTCGCGTTGGCGGGCGGCCGTCCCGCTCGCCGTCACGCTGGTCTTCCGTGCGTTGGTCGTCGCGTACGCGGTGGCCCTCGGCACCAGAGGAACCTTTCTGGTGCTGGTCATCCTGGTGTTCGGGTTGAGTGGCGTCATCGGTCTGTTGGCGCTCGTAACCACGTTCACCGCGCCGCCTGCGGTGCTGACCCCCGACGGGCCGCGGGTGCGCGCCGAGTTCATCTCCCCGGGCCTGACGGAGATCGCATGGTCCGACGTCGACACGGCATGGATTGCGTACTACGGCAGCCAGCGCTGCCTGAGCCTCCTGGCCGGGGCGCGGGCGAGGGCATATGTCACGCCGATCCCCGAGGGCACCGTCGACGCGGCGGCCGTCGTCGCGGCCGTGCACGAGCTCAGCGGCGGCCTGGTGACCGTGTCCGACACTCCCCCGGCCCGCCCGCAGAGCGGCTCGCCGGCGTTCCGCTTGGGTGGGTACGGCCGGGAGCGCAAGACGCCACTGCTGGTCGGGTTCCTGCCGTGGGTGGCGATCCTGGCGCTGCTGCCGTGGCTGATGGACGCGCCGCAGCCGTGGGACCAGCCCTGGTGGCCCGGCAACTGACCTACTCGGCCGCGACGAGGTCGGCGGGCAGGACGCACGAGGTGAGGTCCGTCGGCGGCCCGATCGGGGTGACGGTGGCATAGCCGGCGGCGAGCAGCGCGATGTCGCTGCCCGGCACATCGTCCCCGCCGTGCTCCTCGACGACGGTGCGCACGTAGCCGTCGCCGGTCTCGGCCACCGTCATCTGGACCTGCCCGAACGGTGCCAGGCCGGCCCGGCGCAGCCCCGCGACCGCGTCAAGGTCGCGGTCCGGGCTGTTGACGTTCAGCACGGTGCCCGCAGGTGCCTGGATGAGCCACGGAAGCAACCGGCACGCGATGGCGGCCGCGGTGTCCCAGTGTCTCGCCTCGTCATCGGCCGCGTCGAAGGCGGCACCACCAGACGCCGTGCCGGCACTACCGGACGCCGTGCTGGCCCGGGCGGCACCACCAGACGCCATACCGGCGAAGGCAGCACCCGGCCCGGTGCCGGCGCGCTCGGCGGTGAGCACGTCGAGGGAGACCGCCATCCCCCGCATGCCGTAGTTGGCGCCGGTGAGGGCGGCGCCGACGGTGCCGGAGTGCAGGACCGCATGCCCCGCGTTGGCGCCCCGGTTGATCCCCGACAGCACGACGTCCGGGACCGGGCCGAACGCGCCCAGGGCAGCCAGCACCGTGATGTAGGCCGGTGACGCGGCGACCCCGTGTGCCCGCACGTCGTCGAGTCCGCGCAGGGTGACGTGCTCCACCACGATCTTCCCGTCCTCGGTGACCGCGTTGAGTGCCGCGCTCATGCCGCTGGCCTCCCGTAGCGGCGCGGCGACGAGCACGCGATGCCCGGCGGCGCGCACGGCGGCGGCGAGGCTGCGGATGCCGGGGGCAGCGACACCGTCGTCGTTCGTGATGAGCACTGTCATGGAAGGCATGGGGGGTGATTACCCGAGTGACTCCAGCCGTACCCTCGCCAGCAGCTCATGGACGGCATCGGCGCGGCCCGTGCCCAGACCGTGCCGGGTGACGTTGAGCGCGCCGGCGGCGGCACCGGTGCGGATCGCCTCGCTGAGGTCACCACCGCGGGCGAGGACCGCGGCGACGCCCGCCGACATCGAGTCCCCCGCTCCGCGATGGTCCTTGATCTGCAGCGACGGCACGTGCACGCGCTGCACCGTACCGTCGAAGAACGCCAACGCCGGATCACCCGCGCGACTCACGAGCGCCGCTCCGGCGCCGTCGTCCAGCAGGGTCCTGCCCGCGGCGACGAACGCGTCCTCGGTGTCGGCGTCGGCGCGGCCGTCCTGCAGCAGCTCCTCGTGGCTGACCTTGACGAACGACGCACCGCCGCGCAGGACCGCGACGAGATGGTCGCCGGAGAGGTCGGCGACGACCCGGATGCCGTTGCCGGTCAGGTCGGTGGCGAGCCGCCGGTACACGTCCGGGTCGACGACCGACGGGTCGGCCGGGCCGCTGAGGATCGTCACGTCGCTGCGCAGCCCTTCGGCCAGGGCGATGGTGTACAGCTCGTCCAGGTCATGCCGTTGCAGCGGCGCCCCGGGCCACTGCGCGACCTCCGCGCGGGCACCTTCGCGGCGGTCGTGGACATACCAGCCGCTGCTCGCCGAGCGGGGCACGGTCCGGACGGTCACCTCGAGACCGGCCATGAGCGTGCCGACGAGGTCGCCGGCCTCCCCTCCGACGCTGACGCACAGGGTGACGTCGCTGCCGAGCGTCGCCGCCATCCGCGCCTGCCACACCCCCTGGCCACCGGGGTGGACGTGCAGGTCGGGTGTCTCGGCCGCCCGTTCGATGGTCACGGTCAGCACCGGCGCCGGGGCGAACACCATCACTTTGCCAGTCATTGTGCTCCGGTACCCGCGAAGCTGGCCCTCAGGCCAACGGCTGGTGAACTGGCACCCGACAGATGCCGGCTCAGCTTGTCGGGTGCCGGCTGCGGGCGGCCGCCTAGCGTGGTGATCGCAACACGGAAGGGAGCCGAGGTGCTGGAACGGCTGAACGCGGCGATGGCGCACATCGAGCAACATCTCGACGGCGAGATCGAGCCGGCCGACCTCACGAAGATCGTGGTGACGTCGGAGTACCACCTGCGGCGGTTGTTCTCGTCGCTGGCCGGGATGCCGCTGTCGGAGTACATCCGGCGGCGCCGTATGACCGTTGCCGGTGCGGAGGTGCTCGCCGGGCGGGACACGCTGCTGGACATCGCGGTCCGCTACGGCTACGGCTCCGGCGAGGCGTTCGCCCGGGCGTTCCGTGCCGTGCACGGCGTCGGGCCGGGTGAGGCCCGCCGGGTCGGCGCGGCGCTGCACTCACAGCCTCGGATGTCCTTCCGTCTCATCGTCGAAGGGAGCAGCAGCATGCGATACCAGATCGTGGCGCGGGACGGGTTCCGGATCGTGGGGAAGATGGCCCGCGTCCCGCTCGTGCACGAGGGCGTGAACCCGGCGATCGCGGCGTTCATCCGCAGTATCGGGCAGGAGACGTTGCAGTGGATCGAGGCCCTGTCCGACGCCGAACCCGGCGGCATCATCAGCGCGAGCGTGAACCTCGCCGAGGGCCGCGCGGAGGGCACGGAACTGGACTACTACCACGGGGTGGCGACGACCGGTGCCGCGCCGGCCGACCTGGACAGCCTCGACGTCGCGGCCGGGGCGTGGGCCGTGTTCGACAGCTCGGGCGCGTTCCCGCAGGCGTTGCAGTACCTCTGGCGGGACGTGTTCACGGAGTGGTTCCCGTCCAACCCGTACCAGAGCAGGCCGGGACCGGAGCTCCTGCGCGTGCAACTGTCGCCGGACGCCACGCAGGCCGAGGCGCAGCTGTGGATCCCCGTGGAGCCGGCCGCCGCGCAGCGGTGACGCCGGCGGGCGGGCCAGGCCGGGTCACTCCAGGACGCGCAGGACCATGTCGACGAGGGCGTCGACGTCGGCGTCGACCATCGGCTCGCCGGTCATGCCCATGCGGTGCAGCAGGGTGCCGACGACGACGTCGATGAAGAAGAGGACCCGCTGCTCCGGCTCGCCGAGCACGTCCTGGAGCGCCAGCCGGTACGGATCCTGCAGCTGCGAGGACAGGATCTGGCGCAGGGCCGGGTCGTTGACGGCGTCGGTGAACACGCCCGCGAACGCGGCGCCGATCCCGGGCTCACCGATCTTCGCCGCGATCCAGCGGATCGCGGCCGACAGGATCTCCCGCCGGTCGGCGCCCTGCAACGGCGCCGGTCCGAAGGCGTCAACCAGGCAGGCCGTGATCAGCGCGCCCTTGGACGGCCAGCGGCGGTAGACGGTCGTCTTCGCGATGCCGGCCGCGGCGGCGATGCGGTCGACCGTGGCGTGCGCATAGCCGAGCTCGTGGACGGTGCGCAGCGTCGCGGCGAAGACGGTGGCGTCGACGCCGGAGCGGGGGCGGCCGGGCGCTCGGGCGGGCGTGGTTGCTCGGGCCATGGACACACGATACCGAATTGTGCTACTCATGGTATCGATACCTCAAGTAGCGTAATCCGGGGATCGAGGAGGAGCCATGATCGGGATCGTTGACGCGCAGCGGCCGCCGCTGGGCATCCGGCTGCTGCAGACCCTGCGAAAGGAGCCGGACTGGCTGACGATGCCGGCCGAGGCCCTCGAGGCGTTCCGCGAGGCGGAGAACCGCCGGCGGGCCTCGGCCCTCATCCGGGTGATCACCGGGTTCCCGGCCCGCGGGGTCACGATCGGCTGGCAGCCGCTGGCACTGCCCGACCGGGAGCTCCGGGTGCGGGTGTACCGACCGGCGTCCGGTCCGGCCGGCCTCCCGCTCGTGGTCCACGTGCACGGCGGCGGGTTCGTGGGGACGGCGGTGCAGAGCGACTGGGTCAACAGCTACCTCGCCGCGCAGCTGCCCGCGGTGGTCGTGTCGGTCGAGCACCGGCTCGTCGCCCCGCGGGTGCCGTTGACGGCGGCCGTCGACGACGGCTGGGACGTGCTGCGGCACGTCGTGGCGCACGCCGGGCAGTGGGGGGTCGACCCGGCGCGGGTCGCGGTGTTCGGGGAGAGCGCCGGGTCGATGGTCACCGCCCTGGCCGCGGTCCGGGCCAGGGACGCCGGGCTCGCGCTGCGGGCGCAGGTGCTGGTCAATCCGTGCGTCGACCTGACCTCGACGGCGCTGGACTACCCCTCGATGCGCGAGCACGCCGACAGCCCGACGCTGACCGTGCCGCAGATGGAGCTGTTCCGCCGGCTGGCCGTGCCCGAGGGCGCCGACCCTCGTGCCGTGTCGCCGCTGTACCAGGAAAGCCTGAGCGGCCTGGCCCCGGCGCTCGTGGTGGTGCCGACCCTCGACCCGGTCGCCGACCACGGCCGCGCGTACGCCGGACGGCTGCGCGAGGCCGGCACGCCCGTGCAGCTGACCGAACATCCGGGCGCGACGCACGCGTTCCTCAGCATGCCGGGCGTGGTGCCGCAGGCGAAGGCGGCGCGGGCCGAGATCGCCGGCTTCCTGCACGGCCGCCTCGCGGAATGAGCCGACCTGTGGAAGTGCCGCCGGCCTGTGGGATGGGCCGCCGACTTGCGGGAAGGGCCGCTCAGGTCGTGGGCGGGGCGGGCGCGAGGCCGGTGCAGCGGCGCAGGTCGGTGAACCGCCGGGTGGCGGCCGCCGCGGCGGAGCCGGTGACCGGCTTCGGCTGGCCGGTGCCGGACACCACCGCCGGGACGAGGTCGGCGCCGATCACCGACCGGCCGCGCACCCGCACCTTGAGCACGCCGGTGTCGGCCGAGCCCACGTACCAGACGAAGTTGCCCAGCCCGTAGGCGACGTACGTGCGGCCGAGCCACCCGTCGCCCTGCAGGACGTGCGCGTGCGCCCCGATGATCATGTCGGCGCCCGCGTCGGCGAGCGCGGCGGCGAACGTCTTCTGGTTGGCGTTCGGACAGTTGTCGCTCTCGGTGCCCCAGTGGTTGAACACGATGACCACGTCGGCGCGTTCCCGGGCAGCCTTGACCGCGGCGACGGCGCGCGGCACGTCCCAGGCGAGGGCGATGCCGGGGGTGGCCGGGCCGGCCTTCCAGCTCTCCGCGAGCGTGTGGATCTGGCTGAAGCCGACGATCGCCACGCGGACACCCCGCACCGGCAGGATCAGCGGCGCGTACGCCTCGTCGATCGTGCGGCCGCCGCCGAAGACCGGTACCCCGGCCGCGGCGGCACCCTCGAGCGTGTCGGCGAACCCGACCCGCCCGTAGTCCAGCGCGTGGTTGTTCGCGATCGACACGGCGTCGACGCCGGCGGCCTTGACCGCCGCATACGCCGACGCGGGCGCCCGGAAGTGGAACTCCTTCGGCTCCGGCGTGCCGCGGGTGGTGACGGCGGTCTCCAGATTCACCACGGCGAGATCGGCGTCCGACAGCTCCTTGGCCATCGGCCCGAACGCGGTCGCCGGGTTCTTCAGCAGCGCGGCGGTGCGCTCGGTGAAGTGCACGTCGCCCGCGAAGGCGAGGGTCAGCTCGACGGCCGCCGACGATGACGGTGACGCGCTCGCGCTCGCGGACGCGGACGCCGAAGCCGAAGCCGAAGCCGAAGCCGAAGCCGAAGACGGCGCGGCACCCGGCGCCGGAGCGCCCGCATCACAGCCGGCCAGCACCACGGCCGCCGCCACCACCAACCATCGGGCCTTCACAGCGCACAGGGTACGAGCAGCACGCCGCCCGCACCGCCCCGGCACACGTCACGAAACGCTTGCGACCTCCCAGCGGTCGCGCAACGGCTCACGGGTGACCAGGCAGGTGAAGGAGCGGGCCCCGGCGGTGCCGCCGATGAGGAACGCGTCGTCGCCGGTGCGGTCGGCGGACCTGATCACGACCGGCCCCGCGAGCTGCGCGCCGGCCGCGGACGCGCACAGCTCGCGCGCGGTCCGGGTGTCGTCGCGCGAGGTCAGGAAGACGCCCAGGCCGACGAGCGCGAGCAGCACCACGATGACCACCGCCCCGCGCCGCAGAAACGCCGGCCGCAGCTCGCCCCTGGGGAGCGCATCGATCATGTCCGCATCGTACGTGGGTTCAGCCGAACGTCGGCGCCTGCGCGTGTGAAGGTTCGATGAGCAGCACCACGCGGTCGCTGCGCAGCGGATACGGGGCACCGGTGTACTTGTGCGCGATGCGGTCGATGATGCGCCAGGCGTCGTCGCCGTCGAGGACCTCGGCCACCCGGCCGCGGATCAGCGCCGTGGCGTGGGGCCGGGCGTGGTCGATGATGGAGATGGCCACCCGGGGGTCCCGGGCGACGTTGCGGGCCTTGCGGGAGCCCGGCCCGGTCAGCACGGCGATCCGGTCGCCCTCGCGGTCGACCCAGACCGGCACATTGTGGGGTGCGCCGTCCGGCAGCAGCGTCGCGATGTGGGCGTAGTTGACGTCCTCGACGAGGCGGGCAACGTCGGCGGCGAGTTCAGGCACGGCGACCTCCGGCAGCTGGGTTCCTTCAGGGAACTTCCACGCTTGACCGTAACCCACAAAGTCTCCTGAGGGAACTCTGTTGTCCGGCTCTGATGTTCTGGCACGATCATCCGGTACTGCCGGACGTTCGCTGAAGGAGCCGCTGTGACCCTGCCCGACGGCATGCTGCGCCGGTGGCGGCACGACCTGCACCAGATCCCCGAACTCGGGTTCCAGGAGCACCGCACCGGCGACTACCTGGCCGCGGCGCTCGCCGGCATGGGCCTGGAGGTCACCCGCGGCGTCGGCGGGACCGGCCTGGTCGCCACGGTGCGCAGTGGGCAGGGCGGCGGCGCGCTCGGCCTGCGCGCCGACATGGACGGCCTGCCGCTGACCGAGCGCGGCGCCCGACCCCACCGATCCAGGCACGACGGCGTCATGCACGCCTGCGGCCACGACGGCCACATGGCCATGCTGCTCGGCGCCGCCCAGGTCCTGGCGGCGCAGGGCGGCTTCGCCGGCACCGTCCACCTGGTCTTCCAACCCGCCGAGGAGCACGGGCGCGGCGCCAAGGCGATGATCGCGGACGGGCTGTTCGACCGGTTCCCCGTCGACGCGATCTTCGGCCTGCACACCATGCCCGGACACCCGACCGGCACGCTCAGCACCCGCGTCGGCGGTCTGATGGCCAGCGAGGACAACTTCGAGATCCGGGTCGCCGGGCGCGGCGGGCACGCCGCCCGGCCGCAGATGGTCATCGACCCGATCGTGGTCGCCGCGGAGATCGTGCTCGCGCTGCAGACGATCGTCGCCCGCAACGTCGACCCGACCGACCCCGCCGTCGTGTCCTGCACCGAGATCACCACCGACGGGGCCCGCAACGCGATCCCCGGCGAGGTCGTCATCCGCGGCGACACCCGCAGCTTCACCGCCGAGGTCCAGGCGCTGCTCGAGCACCGCATCCGCCGGCTGGCCGACGGCATCTGCGCCGCCCACGGAGCGACCTGCCGGGTCACCTACACCCACGAGTTCGAGCCGACCGTCAACGACCCGGCCACGGTCGCCGCGGCGGTCGCCGCCGCGCGGCTCACCGTCCCCGAGCATCGCGTCGACCCCGACACCCCGCCGTGGACGGCCAGCGAGGACTTCGGCGCGTTCCTGCGGCACGTCCCCGGCTGCTTCGCGCTCCTCGGTAACGGTGAGGAGCTCGACGCCGGCGGAACCCCCTTGCACAGCCCGGACTACGACTTCAACGACGACGCCCTCGACGTCGGCGTGCGGTACTACGTCAACCTCGTCCGCACCGTCCTGGCCGACCCCGCGGCCACCCGATGACGCGCCCCGCACCGGCCTGGTGGGCGGTGAACGAGGCCCGCGACCCCGCCTGGTCCTGCCGTCCCGCGCCCACCGCCGCCGTTCGCGACTTCCACCGGTCCCTGCCCGGCTACGCCACGACCCGGCTGGCCCCGCTCCCCGGCCTCGCGCGGGCCGTCGGAGTCGCGCGGATGTTCGCCAAGGACGAGTCGAACCGCCTCGGCCTGCCGGCGTTCAAGGCCCTCGGCGCGTCCTGGGCCATCCACCGGGCCCTGCGCGACCGCGCACCGGCCGGCCCGGTCACCGTCGTCACCGCCACCGACGGCAACCACGGACGCGCCGTCGCCCGCTTCGCCCGGCAGTTCGGGCACCGGGCCGCCATCTTCGTGCCCGACGGCGTGCATCCCGCGGCGGTCCAGGCGATCCGCGACGAGGGCGCCGACGTCACGCACGTCCCGGGCGACTACGACGCCGCCGTCCACGCCGCCGCCAGTGCGACCGGTCCGGACATGGTACTCATCCAGGACATGGCCTGGGACGGCTACGAGCAGGTGCCCGGCTGGATCGTCGACGGGTACACCACCCTGTTCGCCGAGATCGATGAGCAGCTGCACGAGCACGGCATCGCCCGCCCCGACGTCCTCGTCGTCCCGGCCGGCGTCGGCTCCCTGCTCCAGGCCGCCCTCACCCACTACCGCGGCGGCGACGTGCGGCCCGGCCCGGCCGTCCTGAGCGTGGAGCCGGGGTCGGCGGCGTGCGTCCTGGCCAGCGTCGCCGCCGGCCACCCGGTCACCGTCGCCACCGGCGTGACCAGCATGGCCGGGTTGAACTGCGGCACCGTGTCGTCGCTGGCGTGGCCGCTCATCAGCCGCGGCCTCGACGCCTGCGTCGCTGTCGGCGAGGCGGCCGCCGCCGACGCCGCCCGCGAACTCGCCGGGCACGGCGTCGACGCCGGACCCTGCGGCGCCGCCTCCCTCGCCGCGCTGCGCGCCGTCCGCGACGGCACCGACGCCGACCGGCTGCGGGCCGCGCTCGGGCTCACGGCGGCCGGCACCGTCGTCCTGCTCGTCACGGAAGGCACCGCCGCCAACCCCGGTCTCCCGCCCAACGGGTGACGCCACGGCCGCCGCAGCAGCACCAGAGACCGTGAACCGTCAGTTCTTCCTCGCTGTCACCATCGCGAAGCTGAGGAACTCGCCGGCGTCGGCGGTGAGCAGGTCGATCACCGCCTGGCGATTGTGTTGCGCGCCGGCCCGGTCGCCTGTGTGCTCGGCCACCGCCTGTGTCCAGAGCAGCCAGTCCCGCCAGCCATCTTCCTGCAGTCGTGCCGACGTGACGGTCACGAGTTCGGTGACTTCCCACTGAAAGCGCCACCACTCGGCGGTGTGCCAGGCGATCGGCTCCCAGCCGAACAGTTCCTTGATGCGCTCCGGGATCGCCCCGAGTTCCCGGACCTCCCGGGTCATTCCCGGCGTCGCCATGCCGAGTTGGCCGCCAGGCCGCAGGAACCCCACGAGGTATGGCAGGTACCAGTCAGAGGTGCCGAAATACTCGAATGCGTCGATGCTCACGATGGCGTCGAAGCTGTCCTTCCCGAACGGCAGGTTGTGCGCCTCGGCCCGCACGGCGGTCACCTGACCGGAAACGCCGGCGTCAGCGAACACGGCCGCTGCCTCATCCGGCGCGATCCACCAATCGGCCGCCACGACCTGGACGCCGTACTCACGGGCCAGGAACACGGACGTCGCTCCCTTGCCGGAGCCGAGGTCCAGGACCTGCATTCCCGGGCGCAGGTCAAGATCCCGGGCCAGGTCCTCCAGCAGCCACAACGGGTTCGGCCCCATGTCCAGGTCGAGCAGCCAGGCCGGGTCGTACCGGGACGAGCGCGGATACCGATCTGGGCGAGCAAGCTCACCGATAGCTGTCACGGGCGCCGATTCAAGCTGGTCACAAGCAGGCATGCAACCCAATTCACGCACCCTGCTGGCAAGGACCATGATCTCCAGACCCTGACGGTTCAGAGTCTCTAGCCGCACTTTACCCGGGGCTGGCAGCCTCGCGGCATGGCGCTGGTCAAGGTCGTCGTGCGTGCGGGCAGGGCCCTGTTCGGGCTGTTCACCGAGGGGCTCGTCGCGTACGGCGCGTTCGTCTCCCCGATACCGCTGCCGGGCATCTACCCGGCGGCGGCACCGCCCCCGGCCCGGCGCTCGCGCGCCTCCGCACGCCGCCGCGGCCCGCACCGGTGCCCGCCCGACGGCCGCCGCCGCAGCCACTACGCGGCCTTCCGGTGCGCCGCCGCCGTCCGCCGCTCCTGATCCCCGGACACCACAAAATCCCCCGGACATCACAAAATCCCCGGACATCACAAACGGGCGCGGGTGGCCACGGTGGGGAACCCCCCCCGCCATGTGCGGGGCTGGAGAGGCGAGGTGGCCGAAGAGTATGAGGGGCAGGTG
>NZ_JBFAPO010000098.1:0-29196 GCF_040676755.1 Dactylosporangium sp. NPDC049525
CTCGGCCACCCCGCCGGCGACGGCGGGTGCGGGCGCGGGCCGTGCGGGCCTCGCCCTCCTCGCCGGCCTCGGCGGTGACGACCGGGCCGCTCTCGACGGCCTCGCCGTCCGCGACCAGCTCCGTGTTGTCGGGCTCACCCCGGCGCCGGCGGCGGCGCGGCTCGGCGGTCTCGGCACCTTCCACCGCGACGACGAGCTCACCCGGGTCGACCTCGCCGCGCCGGCGACGGCGCCGCGGACGGCGCGCCTCGCCGGTCGCCTCCGAGGAGGCGGGTGCGGCGGGAGCCGCCGACTCGCTGCGGCCGCGACCCCGGGGGGTGCGGGCGCCCCGGCCGCGCGGCTTGCCCTCGATGTCCTCGAGCTGCTCGGCGGCGAGACCGGCCCGCTTGCGGTCGGCGGTCGGCAGGGACCCGGTGATGCCGTCGGGGATGCCGATGTCGGTCAGCAGGTGCGCGGAGGTGTGATAGGTCTCCGGCGGCTCCGGCAGCTCCATGCCCAGCGTCTTGTCGATGATCCGCCAGCGGGGCATGTCCTCCCAGTCGACGAACGTCACCGCGACGCCCGTCGCGCCCGCACGGCCGGTGCGGCCGATGCGGTGCGTGTAGGTGTCCGGGTCCTCCGGGCAGTCGTAGTTGATGACGTGCGTGACGCCGGAGACGTCCAGCCCGCGGGCCGCGACGTCGGTGGCGACCAGCACGTCGATCTTGCCGGCCCGGAACGCGCGCAGCGCCCGCTCCCGCGCGCCCTGGCCGAGGTCGCCGTGGACGGCGGCGGCGGCGAAGCCACGGAAGTCGAGGTCCTCGGCGACCCGGTCGGCGGCCCGCTTGGTCCGCGTGAAGATCATGGTCAGGCCGCGGTCGGTCGACTGCAGGATCCGCGCCACGATCTCGATCTTGTTCATCGGGTGCGTGCGGTAGATGACCTGCTTGGTCAGCGGCGACGCGCCGGTGCTGGCGTCGTGGTGCGCGTGGATCGTCATCGGCTGGCGCAGGAACCGCCGGGCGAGGGTCACGATCGGGTCGGGCATCGTCGCGGAGAACAGCATCGTCTGCCGGTCCTCCGGCAGCAGGGTCAGGATCCGCTCGACGTCGTCGAGGAAGCCGAGGTCCAGCATGCGGTCGGCCTCGTCGAGCACCAGGGCCCGCACGGCGTGCAGGCGCAGGTGCTTGCTCTTGGCCATGTCCAGCAGCCGGCCCGGGGTGCCGACGACGATCTCGACGCCCTTCTGCAGGGCGTCGACCTGCGGCTCGTAGGCGACGCCGCCGTAGAGCGGGAGGACCCGGATGCCGCGGGTCTTGCCGGCGGCGGCGATGTCGCGGGCCACCTGCAGGCCCAGCTCGCGGGTCGGGACCACGACGAGCGCCTGGGGCAGGCCGTCGGCGCCCTCGGCGGGCGCGGTGACCCGGTCGAGCAGCGGAACGCCGAAGCCGAGGGTCTTGCCGGTGCCGGTCGGGGCCTGGCCGATGAGGTCGGTGCCGCGCAGCGCGATCGGCACGGCGTATTCCTGGATGGCGAACGCGTGGACGATGCCGACGGCCGCGAGGGCGGCCACGGTCTCGGGACGGGCGCCCAGGTCGGCGAAGGTGGGTGCGTCTGGACGCACGGGCGCGCGCGGGGCCACTGCTTCGGCGGCCTCAGTGTTGTCGATTGTCATGTTGTGCTCAGGGTGTCTCTCTCGCGGGAGCGCCCCTGGTGAAGCCGGGTGCGCTCAAATGGGTAGGGCGCGGGCCACACGCAACCGAAATGATCAAGGTCGCGGGCTACAAGCGCCGGTGCCGGGACTAGGGTCCGTCCACGGCTATTGGAGCCATTGTACCGGCTAACGGGCAGTTGCGCTCACCGCACCGCGATGTGGCACCGGGGCGCGCCGGGTGAATCGGCGATGTAGTGTGCCGTCGTGTCCGATCTCACTCCGCCCGCCACGGCAGTGGTCGACCTGCTCGGCATGCTGGCGTATGGCGAGCTGGTCGCCTTCGACCGCATGGCGGCCGACGCGCGGCTCGCGCCCGACCTTCGCCGCCGGGCGGTGCTCAGCGAGATGGCCGGCCGCGAGATCAGCAACTACTGCCGCTTCGCCGACCGCCTCACGGAGCTGGGCGCGGACCCGGAAGAGGCCATGCGGCCCTACGTGCAGGCGGTGTCGGACTACCACGCGCAGACCGAGCCCGCCGACTGGCTGGAAGGCCTGGCCAAGGCCTATGTCGGCGACGGCATCGCCGACGACTTCACCCGGGAGGTCGCGGCGGTGCTCACCGGACCGGACCGGGACCTGATCGTGGAGGTCCTGCACGACTCCCGGCACGCCGACTTCGCCGCCGACGAGCTGCGGGCCGCGATCGCCGCCGACCCGAAGGTCGCCAACCGGCTGTCGATGTGGTCGCGCCGGCTGGTCGGCGAGGGCATCTCGCAGGCGCTGCGGGTCGCGGCCGAGCGGCCGTCGCTGGCCGAGCTGCTCGCCGTCGGCGGCGCCGACTTCCAGGCGATGCTCAAGCGGCTCACCTCGGCGCACACCGCCCGCATGGGCGCCGTCGGGCTCAACAACTGACTCAGGCCCTGACCCGGGAGCGGGGCAGGGCCTGAGTGCTATCTGCGAACGCTTTCGTCAACGCGCGGAAGAGAATCCAACCGGCCGCGGCGACGACTCCGCGATCTCCACGTAGGCGATCTTGCCGACCGGGACGATCACCCGGCGGCCTTTCTCGTCGACGAGAGACAACACAGCCTTGTCGCCACCGTCGATCGCGTCGGTGACCGCAGCTTCAACCTCGGCGGATGACTGGTTGCTCTCCAGCACCAGCTCCCGAGGCGCATACTGCACGCCGATCTTGACCTCCACGTCTTCCTCCTTGATCGGGCTGCGGCGCGTCCGTGCCTCGGCGCGCACACCCAGTGTGGTTGAAGACTAACGCGATCAGGCGTGTTCCCCGTGCAGGGGGAAGCTCGCGATGCCGCGCCAGGACAACGCGGTCAGCAGCGCCTCCGCTTCGGGCTTCGCGACCTTGCGGCCACCGGCGACCCAGAAGCGGGCCGCGACCTCCGCCGCGCCGACCAGACCGGAGGCGAGCAGCTCCGCGCGCTCCAGGCTCAGGTCGGTGTCGGCCATGATCGTGTCGGTGATCGCGGCGATGCAGCCGCTCTCGACCCGGTCGACCCGCTCGCGCACGGCGGGGTCGTTGCGCAGGTCCGACTCGAAGACCAGGCGGAACGCCTCGCTCTCGTGGTCGATGAAGTCGAAATACGCCTGGATCGCGCCGCGGACCCGCTCTTTGTTGTCCGTCGTCGCCTCCATCGCGACGCGCATCCGGGACACCATGGCGTCGCAGTGCGTGTCCAGCAGCGCCAGATAGAGCTCCAACTTGCCCGGAAAGTGCTGGTAGAGCACTGGTTTGGAGACGCCGGCCCGCTCGGCGATGTCATCCATCGCGGCGGCGTGATAACCCTGCGCCACGAAAACCTGCTGCGCCGCGGCGAGCAGTTGCTTGCGGCGCGCCGACCGGGGCAGCCGCACCGGCCGTCCGGCCGACTGGGTGCCGCTCATCGCCGAGGTCATGTTCACCATCCGGATTTGGGTCGGGATTGCAACTTACCCCCTTTCCGCCCACACGGTAGCCTCACCTAGGGGCGACCAAGGAGCGCGCGGTGGACGAAACGGGGCAAGCCGGAAGCCCGCACGGAGCAGGCGCATATCGCGGAGGAGGACACACGGATCCGCAGAGGACACCGGACGGCACCCAGGGCGACGGTTCGACGCCGAGTGATGACGCGCTCGAGGCGATCGTGTCCGCGTGGCGTGAGCCTGCCACCGGCGCCGTCGCCGGTCGCGCATCGGTCAACGGCAGCCCGCGCGGCCGCGCCGAGGTCCGCAGCGCCTATTCCGACATGCTCGCCCCGATGAGCCCCCCGGTCTCCGCCCCGCCGCCGGCGCAGCAGCCGACCACGTCGTTGCACTACGGGCACTACGGACCCGACGGCCAGGGCTGGCCGAGCTCCGTCAACCAGCCCGAGACCAGCCAGTCCTCCCCCGCGACCGGGACCGTCACCGGCGGCAGCGCCGGCGGCGGGATCCAGGCACCGCAGGACGGCGGCCAGGTCAACGGCGCGCACCCCGGCGGCCTCACCGGCGCCCAGCCCGTGGTGCCGTCCGGCGGCACCGTCTACGGCGCCGCCGCGTCCCCCGCCGCGCAGGCTCGGGACGAGGCCGTCCAGCCCACGTCCGGCGGCTACGGGCCGCCGCCCTCGGCGCTGGACCGCCTCACCGGCCAGTCCGCGCCGGTCGACCCCCGCGTCCGGGTGCACGGCGACAGCGGGCAGCCCCCGTATGGCGCCTATCCGGACCCGGCCTGGGGTTATGACACCCGGCCGCGCAACGGCGCGTATCAGGAGCAGCCGCCCGGTGCCAACGGCGCGGCCCGCACCGACGCGCCCGCCGAGGGCCAGCAGCAGTATCCGCCCCAGGAGCAGTTCCAGCCCCAGGAGCAGTACGCGGCGCAGGACCAGTTCCCGCCGCAGGGTTACCAGGCGCAGCAGTATCAGTCGCAGGAGTATCCGCAGCAGCAGTACCAGTCGCAGGAATACCCCCAGCAGGAGTACCCGGCGCAGCCACCGCAGCAGCCGGAGTACCAGCCGCCGGAGTATCAGCAGCAGGGGTATCAGCGGCAGGACGTCCCGCAGCACCCGCAGGAGGACTACCGGGCGCAGCAGGACGCGTATCAGGACCGGACCGCGTATCGCCCGCAGGACGGCTACTCGGCGTATCCCCCGCCCGCGAACGGCTACCAGCCCTACGAGCAGCAGCAGACCGGCCCCGAGTTCGACTGGGCCGCGCCGCAGCACGACCCGGCGCAGGCGCAGGTCGTCCCCGCTCCGGCCGCGCCGCAGCTGCCGACGCAGCGGATGCCGGAGGACGACCCGCTCGTCGGTCCGCTGCCCGCGGAGCTGCTCGGCAGCGCCACGCCACTGTCCGCGGCCGAGCCGAAGATGCCGACGTTCGCGTCGGAGCCGCCGTATGCGCAGAACCTGCCGGCCGAATCCGGCTATGCCGAGCCTGCCTACGCCGAGCCCCAGTACGCGGAGCCCCAGTACGCCGAGCCTGCCTACGCCGCACCCACCTACCCGGCGCCCGTCGCCGCCGCCGAGGCCGACTACAACGGCCCCGAGCTGCCGCAGCGCGTGCCGTCGCACCCCGACGTGCCGCAGGTGCCGGAGGTCGAGGTCGAGCCGCTCGTCGCGGAGGCCGGGCCGGCCGGCGGGGCGGAGCTGGCGAGGATCGCGACGTTCCTGCGCGAGGACCGCGAGGACGAGGACGACGAGCCCAGCCTCGACGACCGGCCCGACGGGTTCGACATCCCGGCGGTGCTGCGCGCCGTGCAGGGTGTGGCCGGCGTCCGCGAGGCGACGCTGCGCAAGAACGCCGACGGCCTGCACACGCTCCGGCTCGAGCTGCTCGACGAGGCCGACCCCGGCCTGGTCAGCCGGGCCGTGGCGCGGCTGCTCAACGAGCGGATGGGCCTGGCCGCCGAGCCCAACCCGCCGCACCCGTCCGACCTGACCCCGCCGGCCCAGCGGCAGCCCGCCAGGGGCAACGCGCCGCACAGCGCGCTGCCCGGCTACGGTCGCGAGGCCCGCCGGCGGCGCCCGGTGAGCGGCGTGCGCCGCCCGGCCGAGGCGCCCCGCCCCGACCTCGACGAGTTCCGGCAGCCGCCGAGCCCGCCGCGCCTGATCCCCCAGCCCGAGCACGAGGCGCTGGCCCCCTCGTTCGCGCCGGACACCGCGCCGGACGTCGAGCCCGACGTCGCGCCCGGGACGGGCACGAAACCGCCGGGCGGCCGGCTGACCGGCACGGTGACGGGCCAGCTGCCCGGCCACGCGCCCGCACCGGCGTCCAGCCCGGTCCTCGGCCCGCAGCCGCCGATCCCGGTCAACCGGGAGTCGCCGCCGGCCCTGGTGCCGCATTCCAGCACGATCGTGTCGCCACGCGTCATCATCGACCAGGTCGAGGTCAGCACGCAGGGCGTCGACGCGGTCGTGGAGGTGCGGCTGATCGCCGACGGGCACCCCGCGGTCGGCGTCGCCAGCGGGCCGGCGGTCGACGGGTACATCCTGCGGCTCTCCGCCGCCGCCGCGGCCTCCGCCGTGGACCAGTTGCTGGTCGACGTGGATGCGACCGCCCGGGCCCGGTGCTACATCGAGCACGCCGCGGTGGTGCAGCTCGGCGGGTGCGAGGTCGCCGTCGTGGTGCTGTTGCTGCTGTATGACGGGTGGGTCGAGCAGCTGACGGGATCGTCGGTGAACTCGGGCGATCCGCGCCAGGCTGTGGTGCGCGCCACCCTCGCGGCCGTCAACCGGCGCCTGGAGGCCCTGCTGCCGTGAGCCCATTGAGGCACACTGGTAAGCATGAAGAGAGCTTCCCTTGTCCCGGAGTTCACCGTTCCGTCACCTGAAAAGCTGCCGGAGCGGTGGCCGGGGCGTGAGGTGGAGCTCGATGGGCTGAAGTCGTATGTGCGGGACACGCCGGCCACGGCACCCGGCGCGGAGCCGGCGGTCTACGTGCACGGCCTCGGCGGTTCGTCGACCAACTGGACCGACCTGGCAGGCGTGCTCGCCGGGCGGCTCGACGGCCAGGCGATCGACCTGCCCGGATTCGGGCACAGCGACCCGGCCCGCAGCTATTCGCTGACCGCGATGGCCGCGCACATCAACCGGTGGGTCGAGCACAGCGGCCGCGGCCCGGTCCACCTGTTCGGCAACTCGATGGGCGGCGCGGCCGCGGTCGTCGCCGCGGCGCTGCGGCCCGACCTGGTGCGCAGCCTCACGCTGATCTCGCCGGCGATGCCGTTCCTCGACCCGCGCCGCTCGCTGCAGGGGCCGATCGTGCCGCTGCTGCTGCTGCCCAACGCGGCGAAGCTGGCAGCCCGGCGGATGTCGTCGATGGACCCCGAGACGCTCGCCGCGATGGTGATCGAGTCCTGCTACGCCGATCCGACCCGCTATCCGGAGCAGCGACGCCTGGAAGCGATCGAGGAGGCGCGGCGGCGACACTCGGTGCCGTGGTACGCCGAGGCGTATGTGGGCAGCCTCCGCGGCCTGGTGAGCAGCTTCCTGCGGGCCTACCTGCCGGGCGAGGGCTCGATGTGGCGGATGGCCGCGAAGATCCAGGCGCCGACGCTGGTGATCGCCGGGCGGCAGGACAAGCTCGTGGACATCCGCACCGCGCCGCAGGTCGCCCGGCTGGTGCCGGACAGCAGGCTGATGATGCTCGAGGGCGTCGGTCACGTGGCCCAGATGGAAGTGCCCCGCACCGTGGCCCGCGCCGTGCTCGGCCTGCTCGACGAGCTGCAGGGCCGCACGGACCAGGCCACCGGCAAGGCTCCGGGGAAGGCCACCGATCAGGGCGCCCTGCAGCAGGTTGCAACTCAGGTGCGGGACGGGGTGCGGCAGCGCGCGCCGCAGGTGCGCATGGCAAGCTGACCAATCGATGGCGGACCGGCTGAGCAGCGACCACCGGCGGCTGCCGGTCCCGCTGCCGAGTGACCCGCGGCAGGCCCGTGAGGTGGTCCGGGCCGAGCAGCGCCGCCGGCGTGAGCAGGTCCGCCGGCGCCGCACCATCGTCGCCGGGGTCATGCTCGCCGCCTTCGTGATCGCCGCCGCCGGCCTGGGCCGCCAGCTGTTCTTCGCCGACGACCCGGACGAGGCAGCGGTCACGGTCGCCGCGACCCGCGGGCCGGCGCCGATGCTCGACCCGCCGAGCAGGCCCGCGAGCCAGCCGCCGGAGGCCGGGCCGTCCAGCGCCGCCGGCACGTTCGCCTACGCGAGCAGCGCCGGACCCGTCGCCGGTGGCGCCGGCGCGGTCAAGAAATACCGGATCGCGGTGGAGAACGGCAGCGGCCAGCAGGCCGACGCGTTCGCCACCGCGGTCGAGCAGGTGTTCGCCGACCCCCGCGGCTGGACCGCGACCGGCCAGGTGCGCCTGCAGCGGGTCGCCGGGCAGGGCACCGCCGACTTCACGATCTTCCTGGCCACGCCGGTCACCTCGGAGCAGATCTGCGCGACGGCGGGCCTGCACACCGCCGGCTACAGCTCGTGCCGGATCACCGGCAAGGTCGTCATCAACCTGGCCCGTTGGCTGACCGGGGTGCCGGACTACGGCGCGCCGGTCGCGGACTACCAGAGCTACGTCATCAACCACGAGGTCGGCCACGAGCTCGGCAACGGCCACGAGGCCTGCCCCGGCGCCGGGAAGCCGGCCCCGGTGATGCAGCAGCAGACCTACGGGCTGCAGGGCTGCGTCGCCAACGCCTGGCCGTTCGTCGACGGCCAGCGGTACAGCGGAGCCAAAGTGCCGTAGGTCACGTGGGTTTGCGGGTCGGGCGCGGCAGAATGAGAACCATGTCGTTGCCTCCACTGGTCGAGCCCGCCGCCGACCTCACCATTGACGAGGTCCGCCGCTACTCCCGGCACCTGATCATCCCGGACGTGGCCACCGCAGGGCAGAAGCGCCTGAAGAACGCGCGGGTGCTGTGTGTGGGTGCGGGTGGGCTCGGCTCGCCGGCGCTGATGTACCTGGCCGCCGCCGGTGTCGGCACTCTCGGCATCGTCGAGTTCGACACCGTCGACGAGTCCAACCTGCAGCGCCAGATCATCCACGGCCAGTCGGACATCGGCCGGCCGAAGGCGGAGTCGGCGCGCGACTCGGTCCGCGAGATCAACCCGTATGTCAACGTCGTGGTGCACAACGAGGCCCTCGACAACGACAACGTGATGGAGATCTTCGCGCAGTATGACCTGATCGTCGACGGCACCGACAACTTCGCCACGCGATACATGGTCAACGACGCGGCGGTGCTGCTCGGCAAGCCGTACATCTGGGGCTCGATCTACCGGTTCGACGGCCAGGCGTCGGTCTTCTGGGCCGAGCACGGCCCCTGCTACCGCTGCCTCTACCCGGAGCCGCCGCCGCCCGGGATGGTCCCCTCCTGCGCCGAGGGCGGCGTCCTCGGCGTGCTGTGCGCCTCGATCGGCGCGATCCAGGTGACCGAGGCGATCAAGCTGCTCACCGGCGTCGGCGACTCGCTGCTCGGCAGCCTCATGGTCTATGACGCGCTGGAGATGTCCTACCGCAAGATCCGGCTCCGCAAGGACCCGAACTGCGCCATCTGCGGTGAGAACCCGACCGTCACCGGGCTGATCGACTACGACGACTTCTGCGGCGCCGTCTCCGACGAGGCCCAGGCCGCGGCGCTCGGCTCGACGATCACCGCGACCGAGCTCAAGGACTGGCAGGACTCGGGCAAGCCGATCGAGCTGATCGACGTGCGCGAGCCGGCCGAGTGGGAGATCGTCCGGGTGCCCGGCGCCCGGCTGGTGCCGAAGGGCGAGATCCTCAACGGCAACGCCCTCGCCGACCTGCCGCAGGACCGCCAGATCGTCCTGTACTGCAAGAGCGGCGTCCGCTCGGCCGAGGCATTGGCAGCCGTCAAGGCCGCCGGCTTCAAGGACGCGGTCCACGTGCAGGGTGGTGTCGTATCGTGGGTGAAGACCGTCGATCCGTCACTGCCGGTGTACTAGTCACCCACACGCAGGGAGCGGGCGGGCGGTAGCGTACGCCCCATGGTCGACCTTGATGCCGCGATCGGCTACGTCGTCGCACACGGCGACGCCGTTGATCGCGCCCGCCTCGCCTGGCTGCGCACCGGCCAGTTCCCGCCGGCCGACGTGCTGGAGAAAGCCGAGATCGGCCAGTCGCCCGACGGCGGCTGGCCGGCGCTGTGGGGCGCCGACGTCGCCTCCGTCGACGCGACCTGTTTCCGGCTCGGCGAGCTCGACGACCTCGGCGCGATCGACCGGCCCGCGGCCCGCCGGGCCCTGGGGTGGCTCGGTCGCAGCCAGCGGCCGGACGGCATGTGGGAAGAGGACGCCTCGCTCGCCGGGATCGCCCCGCCGTGGGCGCAGCCCGGCGACGACGAGGCAAAGCTGTACCTGACCACCAACGCCGCCTACTGGCTGGTGGTCGGCGGGGCCAACGACGGCGACGACCAGCACGCCACCAGGGTCGCCCGCGCCGCCGAGGCGTTCCGCGCGTCGCTGCGCCCCGACGGCAGCTGGCCGTCGTTCCTGGTCGCGGGCTGGCTCGGCTGCGCCGTGCTCTATCACCTCGGCTGGTTCTACGAGTCGGCGCAGATCCAGGTCGCGCTCGCCGACCGGGTGCCGCAGATGACCGCGGCGGACACGGCGTCGCTGTATGCGGCGCTGCGGCGGGTCGGCATGTCGCCGGAGGACTGGCTGCTCAGCGCCGCCCGCAAGCGCCTCAACGAGACGCAGCGCAGCGACGGCGGCTGGGAGAGCGACGACGGCCCGCAGTTCAACGTACACACGACCCTGACGGCGATCAGGGCCTTGCGCTGACGGTCTACCCGGCGATCGTGAACCCCGCCGGGTAGCTGTCGTAGCTCTTCGTGGTGATGTCGTGCTGGGTGCTGCCTTCGTAGGACTCGGAGCCCTTCTGGATCTGGATGACGACCCGCCCGCCGTCCTCCAGGCCGATGTACCCGGCGTGCACGGCGGCCGTGCAGACCGACGAGTCGGTGGTGTACGGCCCTACGCCCCAGACGGTGCCCGCTTTGCCGTTCTTCGGGCAGGTGTACGCGATCAACTTTCCCTCGTTGCTCGCGTACTCCTCGGCGTTGCTGCTCCAGTCGGATTCGTCCCGCTCGACGTCGACCTGGACCGGCGCGTCGGTGGTCGCGCCGTCGCCGCCGCCTTCGGTGGACTCGTCGCCGGATCCGTCGGTCTGGCTCGTCGACGGGTTCCCGCCGTTGTCGTCGCCGCCGAGCTTCGTAAGGCCGTAGATGCCGAGACCGACCACCAGGAGCAGGACCACGGCAACGGCGGCGAGAACGCCGGTGCGGCGCTGCCCGCCCGGACCCGGACCCGCCGGCGGTGCCGCCTGCGGCGCGGCGCCGTACACGTTCGGCGGCACGGACGCGCGGCCCGGCGCCGGGGACTGCTGCGCCGGGGGGCGCTGGGCGGGTGACTGCGGGGCTGGAGCGGGCGGGGCGGGGTAGCCGGACGGCGGGGTGTACCCGGCGTCCTGCGCGAACTGCGACGACGGCTGGCTGGAGACCGGTGCCGCGGAGAACCCCGGCGACACCGGGGCCGCCGACATCGGCGCTCCCGAGACCGGCATGGAGACCGACCCGGAGACCGGCGCCGGCGGGGCCGAGGCCGGGAAGCCCGGCGAGGACACCGGCGAGCTGGAGATGGGCACGCTGGAGACGGGTGGGCTCGACACGGGCGAACTGGACCCGGGCGCGCTCGAGACCGGCGGGCCCGAGACGGGGAAGCCGGCGGCCGGTGCCGCCTGCCCGGCGGGGCCGGCCTGGGTCGGCACGCCGAGGCTGCCCTGCGCCACGACCATCTCGGGCTGCTCGACCGCGGTCGGGGCCTTGCCGAGGGCCTGGTGCAGCAGCGTCGCGACGAGCGGGATCCGGCTGCCGCCGCCGACCAGGAACACGCCGGCGATGTCGGCCGGGGTCAGCCGGGCCGCGGCGATGGCCGCCCGGGTCGCGGTGACCGTCGCGGCGAGGATCGGGCGGGCCAGCTGCTCGAACTGGTCGCGGCCGAGGGGCACGTCCTGGTCGTACATCGGGATGTGGATCATCGTGGACGAGGTGCGCGACAGCATCTCCTTGGCGGCCCGGACGTCGTCCCAGAGCAGCCGGTTGGCACGGCGTTCGGCGCTGGTCGTCGGGTGGACGAGCCGGTTCCAGGAGGCGGGGTCGCGGGAGGACTGGCTCGCGCCGAGGTAGCCGACGATCGCGGCGTCGATGTCGAGGCCGCCGCTGGTGCTGAGCCCCTCCGCGGCGAGGACCTCGAAGGTGCCCTGTCCGTGCCGGACGACGGATGCGTCGAAGGTGCCGGCGCCCAGGTCGTACACGACGAATGCCGAGCCGGGGCGGGTGTCGGAGCCCTGCAGGGTCCGGAACACCTCGGCGGCGGCGACCGGCTCGGGCACCAGCGCCACGGTCCCGAGGCCGGCGCGTTCGGCGGCGGCGAGGAGGACCCCGCGCCGGGTGTGCGCCCAGGCGGCCGGGCAGGTGATGGTGACCTGGCCGATCCGGCCGCCGGCGACCCGCTGCGCCTCGCCGTTGACCCGGGCGAGCACGGCCGCGAACAGGTCGACGGTGGCGACCTCGTGGTCGCCGAGCAGGACGGCGGGCTCGTCGATGCGGCGCTTGGGGTTGGGTTCGAACCGTTCCGGGCTGACCCGGGCGGCGTGCACCGCGTCGCGCCCGACGAGCAGGCCCGTCTGCGGGTCGGCATACACCGCTGAGGGCAGCGTCGGCGAACCGTCGAAGAGCAGTGGCCGGACGTGGCCGTCGGGCCAGGCCAGCATCGCCGCGGTGTTCGAGGTGCCGAAGTCGATGCCTAGCCGGTAACCTCGCGCGTCCACAGCGCCAATATACGGACCCGGCACCACCGCGAGATCCTCTCAACGGCCCTGTCGGCGCGCCAGGTGACTAATCGACCAGGCGCAGGGCGACGGTCGGCGCGTCGAGCAGGACCGAGGCCGGCTCGGAGCCGACGATGGTCTGCAGGCGGTGGTCGCCGACGATCAGCTCGACGCCGGTGTAGAGCTCGACGGAGTCCCATCCGGTCAGCTGGTACGACTTGCGGTAGAGCCGTTCGGTCTCCTCTTTGATGTCCGGGGCCGAACGTTTCCAGATCAGGGTGCCGTTTTCACTCGTGTCGGTGACGACGGGGTGGCCGTCGCGGACCTCGAGCTTGAGGTGCTCTTTGGCGATCCAGGCGGAGGCGGCCTCGTGCAGCCACTGGCCGACGGCGATGTCCTCGGGGTCGGCGGGCTCGCGGCCGACGACCACGGGATGATCCGCGCCGACCACGAACCGGCGCCGGGCGAGGTCCTCGACGACCACGGACACGGCGAACGCGGCGGGGCGCGGCCCGATGTCCTTGACCGCCTCACCGTGGCGGGGGCAGGCGGGGACGCCGGCGCGCATCCGCGGGACCGGCTGGCCGATGCGGCGGAAGCTGCCGAAGGCCGGGCAGTCGGGCTCGTTGCAGCGCCACTCGCGGGCCATCAGGGCGGAGCCGACGCCGCTGGGGTCGGCGCGGGTGAATCGCCGGCGCATCACCCGGGTGCGGCCGGCCCGCTGCGAGCCGCGGGCGGTGAACGTCTGCACCCCGTCGGGGCGCCCGCCCTGCTGGGTGGCGGTGGTGGCAGGCTTCGGCGTCGTGGCGGACGGGCGGGGCGACGGCTTCGCGGGCGCGGCGGCGGCCTTCCCCGAAGAGTCCGACGAATCCGGCGAATCCGAAGTATCGGAAGTGTCCGCGGGGGCGCCGGAACTGGCGGCGGCGGCATCGGCGGCGGTGCCAGCATCCGGGGCGGCGGTCGCGGCGGCATCCGGGACGTCGCCTGCGGCAGACCCGGTGGTCCCGGCGGCCGCTGCGCCGTCAGCGGTGGCGGCCGGCGTCTCGGCCGGCGCGTCGTCGGCCGGCTCGAGCGGGATGATCGGCAGGGTCGCGGTGCCCTTCACGACCAGGCGTTCCTTGCCGTCCTTCGGCGGGGTCGGCTCGCCGCCGGGGGTGAGGACGGCGCCGCCCGCGCGGGGCGTGAGCCGCAGGACCCGCTCGGGGCTGTCGGCGATCCACGGGAACCTGGCGGCGAACTGCGGCTGGTCCCGCACCACGATCAGCGGCAGGCCGGTGAAGTCGGCGATCTCGGCGGGCCGGTCCGCGACGACGGGCGTGACCTCGATGAGGCCGTCGTCGGCCCACCGGCCGAGCACCATGCGTTCCTTCGACGTGAGCGCCGCCTCGGACAGCGCCTCCCGGCCGACCACCGGGTAGAGCATCGCGCCGGCGTCGATGAGGTACCGGCTGAGCGCGTCCACGACCATGCCGAGGCGCAGGAGGTTGATCGGGCGGCCACCGTCGAGGGCCACGAACCGGGCGACGTCGGCCAGGTCGACGACGGCCTGGGCGAGCGTGACGTCGGTGGTCAGCCGTTGCTCGATGGTGTCCATGACGCGGCTGACTTCGAAGCGCACGGGGCCCCTCCCTATCCCTCGACCCGGACACCATAGGGCATCACCGAGATCAGACTTGTGTACCAGTCGGGAAGGTTGCACGCCATAAGCAATGAAAAGGTTCAGCCACCACTTTTCTTGCTCATGCCCTCAGTCTTTGCCCTTCTTCGGTTTGGGGTTCTTCCCCCCGGGGCCGGGGTTCTTCCCGGCGGGCCCGGCATCTTTCACCGCGGGACCGGGGTTCTGCCCGGCGGGGCCCGCGTTCTTGACCGCCGGCTGGGTGGTGGCACCCGGGGTCGCCCCGGCAGGCGTGGTGGCGGGCGTGGTGGGGGACGCCGGCTCGGATGCCTGCGGTGTGGTGGTGCCGGCCTGCGAGGAGGCGGGGTTCCAGGCGGCGGCCGGATCGCGGTCCTGTGCGGCGGCGGCGCCCACGGCACCCGATCCGATCAGCAGGACCGCCGCGACGGCGATGGACACCCGACGCTGGACCGATCCACCGAGCGTGACGTCGCGCAGCCGCTTCGTGGGCGCGATGTGCCGCGCGGAGAAGAGGTGGCGCGGGACGAGGCGGCGGGTGGCCAGCGGGACGGCGAACAGCGTGGCCAGGTCCTTGGCCGGGGGGCGGTTGCCGGGAGCTTTCGCGAGGCAGCGGCGCAGCGCGTCGGCCACCCCGCCGGGCAGGTCCAGCGAGGCCGGCAGCGGCGCCGGTGCCAGCTTGCGGTGCGCGTGCAGCATCTCCTCGGTGGTGGTGACCGGCCAGGGCAGTTCCCCGGTGAGCATCCGGTGCAGGACCACGCCCAGGGCGTACACGTCGGTGGCGGGCGACGGCGGGATGCCGCGGAGGCGTTCGGGCGCCACGTACGCGGGCGTGCCGAGCAGCTGGTCGGTGTTGTCGCCGGCGATCGCGGAGACGCCGAAGTCGACGAGCTTCGCCCCGCCGTCGGTGAGCATGACGTTGGCGGGTTTGACGTCGTGGTGGACGAGGCCTCGGGCGTGCACGGCGGCCAGGGCGGACGCCAGCTGCGCCGCGGTCCGCAGCGCCGCGGTGACCGGCAGCGGTCCGCCGGTGCGCTGCAGGAGGTCTTCGAGAGACTCGCCCTCGATGAGCTCCATGACGACATACGGCGCGCCGCCGGCGGTGTGGCCGAAGTCGTACACGGCGGCGATGTGGGGGTGGCTGAGCAGGGCGGCGGCGCGGGCCTCGGCCTGGATACGGCGGCGGGAGTCAGGGTCGGCGGCGGCCGTGAGCTGCTTGACCGCGACGGACCGGCCCAGCACCTCGTCGCGGGCGCGCCAGACGACGGACATGCCGCCCGCGCCGAGTTCTTCGATCAGCCGATAACGTTCCACCTCATACAGATGCCCCAATGAGTGGAAACGACACGTGTGGATCGGAGACGGTCCGGGCGCCGAGGGTGTGCAGCAGCGAGAGGACGGGTTCGATCTTCTCGTACAGCAGCAGCACCACGTCGCCTGGGCGGGCCATGGCCAGGGCGGCAGGGACGGCCTCGTCGACGGTGCGCACGACGGTGCAGTTCGTCGACGGGGAGGTGGCGAGCAGCTCCTCGTGCAGCAGCGCCGGGACCTCGCCGGGTGAGCGGCCGCGGCGGTCGCTGTCCTCGTAGAGGACGACCCGGTCGAAGCGGGCGCCGATCTCACGCGCCGACTCGCGCAGCAGGTCGTCGCGGCGGTCGCCGGGCAGGGTGACGACGGCGACCGCGCGGGACACGCCCCAGAGGCGGTCGACGAGGTCGCCGACGGCGCGAATGGCGGCCGGGTTGTGCGCGTAGTCGACGAGGACGTCGGTCCCGCCGAGGCGCAGCAGCATGCCCCGTCCAGGGTTGTCGGCGGGGTTCTCGGTGAAGGTGCGGAGGCGTTCGGCGACGCGGGTGGTGGCGACGCCGAGGACGCGGGCGGCGGCGGTCGCGGCGAGGGCGTTGGCGACCAGGTGGCGGGCGGCGCCGCCGAAGCCGCCGCCGAGTTCGTGCACGGCGAGGAGCGGGATCCAGCGGCGGTCGGCAAGCTCGACGAGCCAGCCGTCGGCCAGCAGGTACGCCCGTCCGCCGGTGTCCCAGTGCCGCCGGATGAGCGGATTGCGCGGGTCGAGGCTGCACCAGATGATCTCGCGCTTGGCGAACCGGCCGTCGGGATAGGCGGCGAGGCCGCGGCTGCGCGCGTCGTCGGCGTTGAGCACGACGGCGCCGCCCTCGCGGACGCGTTCGCCGATGAGGCACTTGAGGGCGACGAGGTCCTCGACGCTCTCGATGCCGTCCTGGCCGAGGTGGTCCCCGGTCAGGTTGGTGATGATGCCGACGTCGCTCCAGTCGTATCCGAGGCCCTGGCGGAGCAGGCCGCCGCGGGCGGTCTCGAGCACCGCGGCGTCGACCGTGGGGTCGCTGAGCACGACCCGGGCGGAGCGCGGGCCGGTGGCGTCGGCGCGCTGGACGAGCCGCCCGCCGATCGCGATGCCGTCGGTGGTGGTGACGCCGACGCGCAGGCCGGCGCCGTCGAGCAGGTGCGCGGTGAGGCGGGCGACGGTGGTCTTGCCGTTCGTGCCGGTGATCGCGACGATCGGGATCCGCGACGGCGTGCCGGCCGGGTACAGCGCCTCCACGACCGCCGCGCCGACGTCGCGGGCGGTGCCGTCGCTGGGGTCGAGGTGCATGCGCAGCCCGGGTGCGGCGTTGACCTCGATGACGCCGCCGCCGGTGGCCACCCCGGTCGGCGGCAGCGGCTCGGCGATCGACGGCAGGCGCAGGTCGATCCCGGCGATGTCGAGGCCGACGATCGCGGCGACCCGCCGGCACAGGTCGGCGACGGAGGAGTGGACCAGGTCGGTGACGTCGACGCTGGTGCCGCCGGTGGAGAGGTTGGCGTTCTCGCGCAGCCGCACGATCTGCCCGTCGGCGGGGACCGCGGCGACGTCGAGGCACTGGCGGTGCAGCAGGGTGCGCGCGACGTCGTCGACGGTGAGCCGGGTCAGTGCCCGGGCGTGGCCGACGCCGCGGCGCGGGTCCTCGTTGGCGCGGGCGATCAGGCCGGCCACGTCGGTGGCGCCGTCGCCGACGACGTGCGCGGCGACCCGCTCGGCGGCGGCGACGACCTGGCCGCCGACGATCAGCACGCGGTAGTCGCGGCCGGTCAGTTCGCGTTCGACGACGGCGTCGTCGCCGTCCGCGGTGGCGGCCTCGTACGCGGCGCGCAGCGCGTCGGGCGAGTCGATGCCGAGGAACACGTGCATCCCCTGGCGGCCCTGCCGGGGTTTGACGACGACGGGCGGGCCGAGCTCGGCGAAGAGGTCCAGGGCCGCGGCGAGGGAGGTCGCCGCGCCCCCGCTGGGCACGGGGACGCCGGCCTCGTCGAGGAGCCGCCGGGTGAGCTCCTTGTCGGAGGCGATGTCGACGCCGATCGCGGAGGTCTGGTCGGTGAGCGCGGCCCAGACGAGGCGCCGGTGCCGGCCGTAGCCGAGCCGCAGCAGGCTGAGCTCGCCGACGCGTTCGACCGGGATGCCACGCTCCCGGGCGGCGTCGGCGATGGCGGTGGTGCTCGGCCCGCTCTTCTCCCCCTCGTACGTGCGGCGCAGCTCCGCCAGCTCGTCGTCGACCCGCACGGGTTCGGCGTGCAGCGCCGCCAGTACACCGGTGATGGCGAGGGACAGCAGCGCCTCGGCGACGCGGGAGCCGGGTGGCTCGTCGAGCGGGCACTCGGTGACGACGTCGTATTCGCCGGGTACGCCGGTGCCCTCGGTCCGGCCGAAGTTGACCTGGCGGCCGATGCGCTGGGAGAGCTCGATCGCGACGTGCTCGGCGGCATGCCCGAAGTAGGTGCCGCCGATGAGCCGCTTGACGAAGCCACCGGGCTCGCCGAAGGCGCAGTGGTGCTCGGCGAGGCCGGGGAACGCGGTCAGGAGCCGTTCGGTGAAGCCGGGGTAGTCGCTGCTCTCGCGCTCGGTCAGCCCGTCGAGCAGGACCCGGGTGACCTGGACGGGACGCGCGAGGTACCGGTTGGGTCCGCGCAGCCGGCGACTGCTCTCAATGCGCATGATCTCGTTCCGATCTCTTGATGGCAGCCCGCTCGGTGAGGTTGAACCGCCAGCCCGCCGGCAGCACGTGCAGCTGGGCGCCGCACAGGGCGATCGGCCCGCCGACGTCGGACAGCGTGGCGCTGATCGTGCGGGCCTGGCCGGCGTCGATGACGGTGACGGTGCCCGCGCCGAGGACCTCGAACACGTCGCCCTCGACGAGGATCGCGGTGTTCTCGTCGATGCCGAGACCGAGCTCGTGCGGGAACATCGCGATGGCGCTGAGCAGCCGGTTGAGCCGCCCGCGCTGGGCGAAGTGCATGTCGATGAGCACACCGGGCAGGAACTCCATGCCGGGGCCGGTGCGGACGCTGTCGGTGGAGACCGACGCGATGCTGCCGCCGAGGATCATCGTGCTGGACATCATCGCGGCGCCGGCGCTGGTGCCGGCGAGGATCATGCCGTCGGCGAGCCGGGCGTGCAGCGCGGTGTCGACCTTGGAACCGCCGACGACGGTGGTGATGCGCAGCTGGTCGCCGCCGGTGAAGAAGACGCCGGTGGCGCGCTCGATCGCGGCGACGGCGAGGGAGCTGTTGCTGTCCTCGCGGTCGTCCAGGCGCAGCGGGGTGACGCGTCGGGCGCCGAGGCGGTGGAAGACCTCGGCGTATTCCTTCTCGCGCTGCTCGGGGCTCTCGCTCGCGGTCGCGATCACCACGAGGTGCGCCTCGGGACCGCCGGCGAGCAGCACGAACCGTTCAAGGATGGCGTCATCACCGGCGTCATGGCTCTCCGCACCACCGATGACGAGCAGCTTTCCCGGCATCCCACCTCCACACTCCCCTCATCTTGCGGTTCGTTGCGCGGCAGAGCGTTGCTTATTGACCAGGGTCTACGTACAGTCAGTGCATCACCGCCATATGAAACGTTTTAATGAAACGTTTCACACATTCCGACAGGAGCACCGCCATGCGCCTGAAGAGACGCCGCGCGGGCGCCACCGCGCTCGTTCTGCTTGCCGCGTTCCTCACCGCACCGTCCACACCGGCCAACGCCGCGACGCCCGTCGCCCTCTCCGGCGCGCACTGGGTCTGGTACCCCGAGGGCAGCCCCGCCACCAGCGCACCCGCCGCATACCGCTACTTCCGCAAGAGCTTCACCGTCGCCGCCGGCGCGGTCACCGAGGCGCAGCTGGTCGTCACCGGCGACGACACCGTCGACGTGTGGCTCAACGGCAAGCCCGTCGCCGCCTCCCCGCGGGTCGCGGACTCCTGGCACAACGCGGTCTACGTCGACCTGCAGTCCGCCCTGGTCAGCGGTACCAACACCGTCGCGATCGCGGCACGCAACACCACCGCCGGCCCGGCCGGCATGATCGGCAAGGTGCACGTCGTCACCGCCGGCGGCACCACGGACGTGATCACCGACGGCAGCTGGAAGGCGTTCCAGACCGTGCCGACCGGCTGGGAACAGCCGGGGTTCGCCGACGGCGGCTGGCCGGCCGCCGCGGACCTCGGCGCCTACGGCGTCGGCCCGTGGAACTCCGACGTGGTCCTGCCGGACCCCAACGCGCCGTCACCACTGAGCGTGGCGAGCGGCACCGTCGAGCACCGGGCCAACCCCCTCGGCGTCGACGCGGCCAAGCCCCGCTTCGGCTGGAAGCTCACCTCGACCGCCGTGCAGCAGCGGCAGGCCGCGTACGAGCTGTCCGTCGACGGCGTCTGGAACAGTGGCCGGGTCCCGTCCGGCCAGCAGGTCGACGTGGTCTACAACGGCCCGGCGCTGCAGTCGCTGAAGCGCTACACGTGGAAGGTCCGGGTCTGGGACACCCAGGGCCGGGTCAGCGCGTGGAGCCCGACCTGGTTCTTCGAGACCGGCCTGCGCACGCCGGCGACCGAGTGGACCGGTGACTTCATCGGCCAGACCGCCGTCACCGCCGACCTGTCCGGCGCCACCTGGATCTGGTACCCGGAGGGCGACCCCGCCGCGGGCGTGCCGGCCGCGACCCGCTACTTCCGGCGCACGTTCACCCTCGCCTCCGTCCCGGCCGCCGCGACCCTGATCGTGACCGGCGACGACACCGCCGACGTGTGGGTCAACGGCACCCAGGTCAGCACGTCGCCGCGGGTGTACCAGTCGTGGCAGCAGGCGGCCGTCACCGACATCAGGAGCCGGCTCGTCGCCGGTACCAACACCATCGCCATCTCCTCGGAGAACACCACCCAGTCACCGGCCGGCATGATCGCCAAGCTGACCGGCGTCAACCTCGTCACCGACGCGTCGTGGAAGTCCTCCACCACCGCACCCGGCGGCTGGAACCAGGGCGGGTTCAACGACAGCGCCTGGCCCGCGGCCCGCACCGTGGCCACCTACGGCACCGGCCCGTGGGGCGCGAACGTCGTCGTCGCGAAGGCGGCGCCGCTGCTGCGCAAGGGCTTCACGGTGAGCAAGCCGGTCGCGTCCGCGCGGCTGCTGACCACCGCCCTCGGCCTGCACGAGACCCGCCTCAACGGCGCCCGCGTCGGCACCGACGTCCTCGCCCCCGGCTGGACCGACTACAACAAACGCGTCCAGTACAAGGTGTACGACGTCACCGGCCAGATCCGCCAGGGCGCCAACGCGCTGGGTGCCTGGCTGGGCAACGGCTGGTACTCCGGCAGCCTCGGCTTCGCCGGCAGCCAGAAGTACGGCACCCAGCCGTGGTACTCCGCGCAGCTCGTCATCACCTACACCGACGGCACCAGCGCGACGGTCCGCACCGACAACACGTGGAAGGTGATCAACGGACCGATCCGCGCCGACGACCTGTACGCCGGCGAAAGCTACGACGCCCGCCTGGCCGTCGCGAACTGGGACGGCTTCGGCTTCGACGACAGCGCCTGGCCCACGGCCGCAGTCCGGACGGGCACCAAGCCCAACCTGGTCGCGCAGGTCGACAACGGGGTGAGCGTCCAGCAGGAGTTCCGCCCTGCCGCCGTCACCCAGCCGTCGGCCGGGGTGTGGATCTTCGACATGGGCCAGAACTTCACCGGCTGGAACCGCATCTCGGTCACCGGCCCGGCCGGCTCCACCGTCCAGATCCGCCACGCCGAGGTGCTCACCGGCGGCCAGCTCTACACCACCAACCTGCGTGCCGCCCAGGCGACGGATCGCTTCACGCTCGCCGGTACCGGCGGCGCCGAGGTCTACGAGCCACGCTTCACCGTCCACGGCTACCGCTACGTCGAGCTGACCGGCCTCCCGGCCGGCTTCACCCCGACCGCGGACACCGTCACCGGCCGCGCCGCGTGGACCTCCGGCTCGCAGCTCGGCACCCTCACCACCTCGAACGCCCTGGTCAACCAGCTCCAGCACAACATCCTGTGGGGCGAACGCTCCAACATGCTGTCGATCCCCACCGACTGCCCGCAACGCGACGAGCGGCTCGGCTGGACCGGCGACATCGCGATCTTCGCCGGCACCTCCACCTTCAACGTCGACGTCCAGGGCTTCCTGGACAAGTTCGCCGACGACCTCGTCGACGCCCAGCGCGCCGACGGCGCCTTCACCGACGTGGCACCCGCCGTGTGCTGCGGCGCGGGCACCGCCGGCTGGGGCGACGCGGGCGTCATCGTCCCCTACACCCTCTGGCAGCGCCACGGCGACATCCGCGTCGTCGACGAGCACTTCGACGCGATGGCCCGCTGGGTCGACTACCTGCGCGCCACCTCGGGCAGCGACCTGATCCGCAACCAGCCCACCTACGGCGACTGGCTCAACGTCAACGACAACACCGCCCAGGACGTCATATCCACGGCGTTCTTCGCCTGGTCGGCCCGCCTGGTGTCGAGGATGGCCCTCGCCACGGGCCGGACCGCGCAGGCCGCCTCCTACGGCACCCTCGCCGACCAGGTCGGCGCGGCATTCACGTCCCGCTTCGTCGCCGCCGACGGCACCGTCTCCGGCAACACCCAGACCGGCTACGTCCTGGCCCTGGCCTTCGGCCTCGTGCCGTCCTCCCGGACTGCTTCCCTGGCCGACAAGCTCGTCGCCAAGGTCGCCGCGACCGGCGGGCACCTGTCCGTCGGCTTCCTGGGCGTCGAGAACCTCCTGCCGGTCCTCGCCAACACGGGCCACGCGGACACGGCGTACCAGATCCTGCTCCAGCCCGGCTTCCCCGGCTGGGGGTACATGAACAGCCGCGGCGCCACCACGATCTGGGAGCGCTGGGACGGCATCCGCACCGACGGCTCCTTCCAGGATCCCGGGATGAACTCCTTCAACCACTACGGTCTCGGCTCCGTCGGCGACTTCCTGTACCGCCAGGTCGGCGGCCTCGGACCGGCGTCACCGGGCTACGCGTCGCTGCTCATCGCCCCGCAACCGGGCGGCGGCCTGACCTCGGCCAAGTCGTCGTACGAGACCCCGTACGGCCTCGCGGTCAGCGACTGGTCGATCTCCGCCGGCGCCCTGACCTTGCGGGTCACGGTCCCGGCCGGCGCCTCGGCCACGGTGAAGGTCCCGACCTCGCAGCCCGGCTCGATCCTGGCTCCCGGCCAGGCCGTCCCGTCGGGATCGGGAACGTTCCTGCTGCCGGCGGGCTCGTACACCTTCACCGCCCCCGTGTAGCCACCCGCGTGTGATCGGAGGACGGACTCGGCCGCCACCCGCAGCCGGCTCCGTCCTCCGACCACCACCAGTGCTCTGGATCTGTTGCGTCCGCGGACGGTTCGGCCCGGCCGATAGTCCGCTAAGGGCGCGTTTCGTCCGCTTCGCGCATTCGGTCCGTTGCCGACACCCGGGGACGGACCGAAGGTGCGGGATGACTTCGCCGTTGATCACGGTCCTCCCGGCATTCAGACCGGGATGCGTGCCGGAGCCCGCGCGAGACCGCTGCGTGTTGCCGGTCGGGCGCCAGGCGCTCGTCACCATGATCGGGACCGCCAGTCGTCTCGGCGGCCGGCGCGGGGCCTTGGCGGATGCCGTCCCGGATCTGTCCGGATGGGCGCCAGCGTCGGCGGAACACGTGACCGGCGACGCACGACCGATCGCGAGTCGGACCCATGCGGCGCCGTGCTGCTCCATTTCGCAACACGCTCTGCGCCGCCCTGCCCAGGCCTGCGAGCCGCCGATTCGCACCAGGCTCTCTGACCCCGAGGGATCGTTCGGGTCGTCCGGTGGGTCGACGTCGCGGGGCGGCCGGTTCCCGGCGAGCCTGGTCGGACGGCGACCTTCGCCGCACGGGTCTCCACGCAGCCGCCCATGCGGAGGGCGCGCCGATGGTCGACCGCAACAAAGAAGGGCGGCCGGCCCCTCAGTCGGTCTCGGGGCGTTGCGGCAGGATTCGGGTCTCGTCGTCCGCGGGCAGGTCCAGCATCATCGTCCGGTCGGCGTCCGGCGGCAGAGCGGACAGCGAGGCAGCGGCGGCACGGGACTGGCGGAGGGCGTCGGTGAGGGCGGCGTTGATGCGGGTGCCGCCGCGCTTGAAGCCGAGCTCTCGCCGGGCCTCCTCGAGGACCTGCTCCTCGGTCCGCAGCAGGGTGTCGGACTCGATCCAGCGGATCAGGTCGACCAGCACCGCGGCCGGGTATTCGGCGATCGGGCGGCCAGGGGTGAAGTCCGGCCGGGGCAGAGTGCGGTCGGAGGGTGCGTCGGCCGGGGTGGACGGTGCCGGCAGGTGCAGCACGATGGTCGGCTCGTTGGTGCGGCGGGCGTCGACCGCGGCGACCGCCTCGTCATATGCGGCGCGAGTGCGGGCGGTCTCGGCGGCCGGGTCGGCGAACCAGTCGGTGGACCAGATGCGGTGGTAGCGCCAGCCGAGCCGCTCGAGCTGCTCCTGCCGGAGGCGGTCGCGGTCGCGGGCGGTGCTCGCCGAGTGGTAGGTGGCGCCGTCGGTCTCGATGGCGAGGACGAGTTCGTCGGGCTCGGACGGGTGGGCGCAGGCGAAGTCGATGAAGGCACCCGTGACGCCGAAGCGGGCGGTGACGGGGATGCCGGCGGCGGTGAGGCGGGCGAGGACGTCGGCCTCGAAGGGGTCGGGCTGGACGCGTTCGGCCGCGGTGCCGCTCAGCGACGTGCCGCCGGACTCGGTGTATTCGAGGTAGGCACGCAGCAGGCGCACCCCCTCCGACGTGCTGCGGGCGGGGTCCATGTCGGCGGCGGTGAACGAGCTGACCAGGGTCATCCGGCGGCGGGCGCGGGTGATGGCGACGTTGAGCCGCCGCTCGCCGCCGGGCAGCAGCAGCGGGCCGAAGCGGTAGGGCAGCTGACCGGCGGCGTTCTTGCCGTAGCCGATGGACAGGATGATCGCGTCGCGCTCGTCGCCCTGGACGCGTTCGAGGTTCTTGACGAAGAACGGCTCGGCGGCGGACTCGGAGAAGAACGCGTGCAGCTCGGGGCGGGCGGACAGGGCCTTGCGCAGGGCGAGGTCGACGCGGTCGGCGTGCACGATGCCCATGGTGATGATCCCGAGGGACTCGCTCGGGCGCAGCTGGGCGTGCTGCAACGCCAGCTCGACGACCCGGTCGACCTCTGCGGTCACGCTGTCCGTGTCGGTGTTCGCAGCATCAAAAGCGACATGCACGTGCCGCACGGAGCCGGCGCCGGCCGTGCCGGGGAACGTCACGAGCGAGCGGTCGTAGATGTGGGCGTTGGAGAAGCCGATGAGCCGGTCGTCCTGGCTGCGGTAGTGCCAGCGCAGCAGATACGCCGGGAGCAGCGCGGTCAGCACGTCCAGGATCGACTCGTAGCCGGAGGTGAGCGACAGGTCGATCGAGCCGTCGGCCCGGACGCCGAGCGGGTCGGCGCCGCCACCGTCCTCCGCGGCGGTGAAGAACGACGTCGGCGGCAACTGGTGCTCGTCGCCGGCGACGACGACCTGCCGGGCCCGCAGCAGCGCCGGGACCGCGTCGGCGGGGGTGACCTGGCTGGCCTCGTCGAAGACGACGACGTCGAACAGGTCCGCCTCGGCGGGCAGCAGCTGCGACACGATCAGCGGGCTCATCGCCCAGCACGGGCGCAGCGCGGTCAGCATGTGCGGGGCGGTCGCGAAGAGCTGGCGGATCGGCAGGTGCCGGCGCTTGAGGTTGGCCTGGTGCTCGACGAGGCGGCTCTCGTCGGGGTGCTGGTCACGGGTGCGGGTGATGTGCTCGGCGACGGCCCGCAGGACGCGGCTGGCGGTCGCGTCGATGTGCGCGCGGTCCGCGGCGCGGAACTCCTCGACGGTGCGGGTGTGCAGCGGGCCGTCGAACGCGCCGATGCGGGGGTCGGTGAAGTTGAGGTGCTGCAGGATCGAGGCGTGCCAGCAGGCGTCGAAGACGGCCGCGGCCAGGTCGGCGTCGGGGCGGCGGGCGGCGAGGTCGGCGACGAGCTGCTCGAGGCCGAGGCCGCTGAACGCGGCGCCGAGCTCGTTGAGCCGCGGGACCTTGCGCAGGGTGCGCTCGTCGGCGGCGAGCCCGGCCAGCACGGTGCCCAGCCGGTCGAGGTCCAGGCCGGCGAGGCCGAGGTGTGGCAGGTGCCGCTGCAACTGCGTGACCTGCGTGTCGAGCTGCTCGAACGCGGCCTTGGCCCGGGCCAGCTCGGCCGGCAGGCGGGGCGGGCCACCGTCGGCGGCGGCGCGGGTCCACTGGGCCCGCTGGGTGAGCGCCGTCGACAGGCCGGCGAACAGCTGCTGCCGGCTGGGGCTGCCGGGGCCGCGCCAGAGCTGGGCGGCCTGCTTGCGCATCCGCCGGCGGGTGAGCCAGCCGGCGTCGGCGCCGGGCTGGCCGGCGTGCTCGCGGCGCCAGGCGGCGTCGGCGGCGGACGCGATGTGGGTGGCGAGGTCGACCCGGAACACGTCGTCGCGGAAGTTGCTCAGGGTCGCGGCGATCCCGTCGAGGAACGCGAACAGGTTGCGCCAGCCGGCCAGGTCCGCGGGCGGGCGCAGCCCGGTCTGCTCCTGGACGTGCCGCAACCCCGGCCGGGCCGCGGGCAGGGTCCGCTCGGCGAGCCGCTCCACAAGGTCGAATGCGGCTTCGGCGTCAGCAGGTGTACGCACAGCGGCGCCGACCCAACCCGACTGCTGAGCGGTGATGGTGAACCCGCCGAGGGCCGCGAAGTCGCGCAGCTGCTCGCGGACCCGGCGGGCGGTGCCGGCGTCGAGGGCGGCGAGGGTCTGCCCGCGCAGCCGCACCGCCGTCATCGACTGCCCGGCCTCGGACAGGAACGCGGACAGCGCGACGAGGGCGCTCTGCGACTGATACGCACTGACGCCCCACGGCTCACGGACCTGGTGCAGCGCCTCGTCGTGCCCGTTGAGCTGGGCCCGCTTCGTGACCAGGGTCTCGTGCAGGACGCTGAGGTCGGGCTGGGCGATCCTGGCGGCGGAGTCGAACGCGGCCTTGAGGTCGGCGGCGACCCTGCGCCGGGACGTGGTGCCGTCGTGCACGTCCATGACCAGGCTGCCGAGCCCGCGCCGGGCGAGCCGGTCGGTGACGGCGGTGATCGCGGCCCGCTTCTCCGCCACGAACAGGACCCGCTTGCCGCGGGCGACCAGGGAGGCGATGAGGTTGGCGATGGTCTGGCTCTTGCCGGTGCCGGGCGGGCCCTTGATCACGCTGTGCTGGCCGGTGAGGACGGCGTTGATCGCATAGTTCTGCGAGGAGTCGGCGTCCAGCACCAGGAACTCGTCGACGGGTGCGATCAGGTCGGGGTCGTCGGGCTGGACCGCGCCGACCGCGTGCAGCCGCTGCTGCGCCTCGCCGTCACCGGCGATCGCGGCGATGATCTCGTGGCCCTCCAGGGCTTCGGCGGCGACCCGCAGGTCGTTGACCATCGGCAGCTTGGCATAGGAGAACGTGCCGAGCACGCACCGCGGGCCGATGGTGAACCCGCGGACCCGGCCGGACGCCTCCTTGACGAGCCGCTCATAGAGGGGCTGTGGGTCGAAGCCGGCCGTGTAGCTGATCAGCTCCTCGAGCTCGTCGGCGTCGACCTGGACGCCGAACTCCTCCTCGAGCAGCTGCAGCAGGGTCGGGTTGACCTCGGTGTCGCCGTGGACGCTCAGCTCGAAGTCGTCCTCGGCGGCGCCGCGGGCGCGCAGCTGGGCGGAGCGCAGCAGCACCGGTGCCGCGGGCACGCCGCTGCCGGCGGGCGGGGTCCAGGTCGCGCTGCCGATGGCCACGAAACAGGTTTCGATGCCGCGCTCCTCGGCCAGCTCGCGGGCCTTGTTCCTGATCGTGCGGGCGCGCTTGACGGCGGCGGCGTGCGTGAGCACCGGCCCCTCGTCAGGCTCGGCGACCTCGGCGGGCTCGGCACCCTCGGCGGCTTCGGCGCCGGGCCCGACCTCGACAGGCGGATCAGCGACGACCTCGATGTCCTCCACCGGCCCCGACGGCACTTTCGCCCGCCCGATGGCGGGCCGCTGCGAGTCCGCCAGCCGCGACCCGGTCGGATCCGGCTCCGCGACCACCGGCGGCTTCGAGGCGGCCAGATCCAGGGCGGTGTCGTCCGGCGCCGGACCCTCACCGGCCGCCGGCTCCTCGCCGGCACCGGCGCGGGAGCGTTTCCCGGCGGCGGAACGGGTGAACAGCTGGCTGAGCGACATGGTGCGCCCACCCAGCAGCGCGGCGACCGCGACCGGGTCGGCTGCGGACAGGTCCAGCGTGCCCGCGCGCAGGTCCTTGTAATACAGCAGCGTGTTACGCCCGCCCAGGTCGATGAGCTGCGAGCGCCACCGTCGGGAGGCTTCCTGCACGAGCGTCGCCCGCGTCTGTCCGTTCACGGTGCCGAGCGTAGTGGCCGGGTACGACACTCTGCACTGATCAAAAGCCGCTGATCGATCAGCATCTTTACTGTTAACAAACCTTCGCGTAATGTCCAGCGCTAAGGGCGCCCCCAAATCCCCCATCTCGCTCGAGTCCGAGGCAGGTCTGCAATGAGACTGCGTATCGGGGTGATCGCGGCTGCCCTGGCAACGGTCGCGGCCACCGTCATCGTCGCCGCGACGCCCGCGTTCGCCGCGCCCGCCACCGCCGCCTTCGTCAAAACCTCCAGCTGGGGTTCCGGCTATGAGGGCAAGTACACCATCACCAACGGCACGACCAGCACGATCAACGGCTGGACGGTCGCGATCGACCTGCCGGGCGGCACCTCGATCAGCTCGTCGTGGGACGCCAACCGGACCGGCACCACCGGCCACATCACGTTTGCCAGCACCTGGAACGGCACGATCGCCCCGGGCGGCACCGCCAGCTTCGGGTTCATCGCCGCCGGCAGCGGCGACCCGACCAACTGCACGCTGAACGGCGCCTCCTGCGGCGGCGGCACCACGCCGACCACGCCGCCGGTGACCACGCCGGCCGGCACGCCGGGCGTCCCGGGTAACTTCCGGGTGACCGCGACGACGAACACCAGTTTCTCTCTGGCGTGGAACGCTTCGACGGGTACCGTCACCGGCTACCGCGTCTATGAGGGCAGCACCGTGCGGGCGACCGTGACCGGCACCACCGCCACGGTGTCCGGGCTGGCGGCCGGCTCGACCCACACCTACACCGTCAAGGCGTACAACACGGTCGGGGAGTCCGCGGCGTCCAACAGCGTCACCGCCACCACCACCGGCGGCACCACCACACCGAGCGGGTTCGCCGCCGCCCCGTACCTCTACCAGTGGGGCGAGCCGCCGAACCCGCAGACCATCCAGTCCGCGACCGGGATCCGCTGGTTCACCCTCGCGTTCGTCCTGTCCGGCGGCGGCTGCACCCCCGCCTGGGACGGCAACCGCCCACTCACCGGCGGCGTCGACCAGACCGTCATCAACCAGGTCCGCGCCGGCGGCGGCGACGTCATCCCGTCCTTCGGCGGCTGGAGCGGCAACAAACTCGGCCCCAACTGCTCCACCCCACAAGCCCTGGCCAACGCCTACCAGACCGTCATCAACACGTACAACCTCAAAGCCATCGACATCGACATCGAGAACACCGACGAGTTCGAGAACGACACGGTCCGCAACCGGATCGTCGACGCCCTCAAGATCGTCAAGCAGAACAACCCCACCCTGAAGACCATCATCACCTTCGGCACCGCCACGACCGGCCCCGGCTACTACGCCCAGCAGCTCATCAGCCGCGCCGCGTCCACCGGCGCCAACATCGACGTCTTCACCATCATGCCGTTCGA
>NZ_JBFAPO010000099.1:0-29018 GCF_040676755.1 Dactylosporangium sp. NPDC049525
CCGCCGAGCGCGACATCGCGGCGGAGGAGCGGCGCGACCCGAGCGACCGGGGCGCCCAGTCCGCCGCCAGGTGCCGCGCCGCCCGACCCGACGCGGCGGCGAAGGCCGAGGCGTGGGAGCGGATCGTGCGCGACGAGCGGCCCCGCATCGCCATGGCCGCGGCGACCGGCTTCTGGCAGCCCGGCCAGGAGGCGCTCACCGACCCCTACGTGGAGCGGTTCTTCGCCGACGCGCCGGCCATGGTGGCGGGCCGCTACCAACTGTTCGCGAGAATGCTTGTCCGGCACGCCTTCCCGCGGTACTCCACCCGGTCGCTGCAACTCGCCGGGGACCTGCTGGCGCGGGACGGGCTCGACCCGGTCCTGCGGCGCGAGATCGGCGACGCGGCGGACGAGCAGAAGTATTTCCAGGACCTTGTCGAAGCCGGCGGCCACCGTTCGACGCGTTGGTAGTAGTGGCACGACGACCTCAGGGAGACCCACGATGCGATACATGCTGATGCACAAGCTCAACGACGCCGACCCGGCGCAGTGGTCGCCGACGCCGGAGTTCCTCGGCCGGATGGGTGAGTTCATGACCGAGGTCACCAAGGCGGGCGTGCTGCTCGCCGCCGAGGGCCTGTTGCCGAGTTCCGCCGGCGCCGCCACGATCACTGTCAAGAACGGCCAGCAGACCGTCGTCGACGGGCCGTTCGCCGAGGCCAAGGAGGTCATCGGCGGGTTCGCGATCGTGCAGGTCCGCGACCACGCCGAGGCCGTCGAATGGGCCCAGCGCTTCGCCGCGCTGTTCGACGACGTCGAGATCGAGGTCCGCAAGGTAGGCGAGCACGGCTAAAGGGTTACCTTGGCGGCGTGACGCACACGGACACGCACCGGGCGATCGAGGCCGTCTGGCGGATCGAGGCGGCCCGGGTCATCGCCGGGGTCGCGCGCATGGTCGGTGACGTCGGCCTCGCCGAGGAGCTGGCCCAGGACGCCCTGCTGGCCGCGCTGGAGCAGTGGCCGGCCGAGGGCGTGCCGCGCAACCCCGGCGCCTGGCTGATGACGACCGCGAAGCGACGCGCGATCGACCAGATCAGGCGCCGGGAGCGCTTCGAGGCCCGGATGCCCGACCTGCTCCAGCCGGACACCGTCGACGGGGAGTTCGACGCGGTCCTCGAGGACACCATCGAGGACGACCTGCTGCGGCTCATCTTCACCGCCTGCCACCCGGTGCTGGCGCCCGAGGCCCGGGTCGCGCTGACCCTGCGGATGCTCGGCGGGCTGTCCACCGACGAGATCGCCCGGGCATTCCTGGTGCCCAGCGCGACCGTCGGCCAGCGGATCAGCCGCGCGAAGAAGGCCCTCGCCGACGCGAAGGTCCCCTTCGAGCTGCCGGACGCGGCGGCCCGCACCGAGCGCCTCGCGTCCGTGCTCGAGGTGATCTACCTGATCTTCAACGAGGGGTACTCGGCGACCGCCGGCGACGACTGGATGCGGCCCGCCCTGTGCGAGGAGGCGATGCGCCTCGGCCGGGTGCTCGCCGGCCTCATGCCCGCCGAGGCGGAGGTCCACGGGCTCGTCGCCCTCATGGAGATCCAGGCGTCCCGGTCGGCGGCGCGCACCGGGCCGTCCGGCGAGCCGATCGTGCTGCTGGAGCAGGACCGCGGCCGGTGGGACCGGCTCCTCATCGGCCGCGGCCTGGCCGCCCTGGCGAAGGCCGAGGACCTCGGCGGCGGCACGTACACGCTGCAGGCCGCGATCGCTGCCTGCCACGCCCGCGCGGCGACCGCCGAGGACACCGACTGGCACCGCATCGCCGCCCTGTACGCCAGGCTGCCACCGTCCCCGGTCGTCGAGGTCAACCGGGCGGTCGCGGTGTGCATGGCCGACGGTCCCGCCGCCGGCCTCGCCGTGCTCGAGCCGCTGCTCACCGACGTGTCGCTGCGCGGCTACCACCTGCTGCCGACGGTCCGCGGCGACTTCCTGCTGAAGCTCGGCCGCCGCGACGAGGCCCGCGCCGAGTTCGAACGGGCCGCGGCGATGACCCGCAACGAACGCGAGCGCACCCTCCTGCTCACCCGCGCGGAGAACTGCCAATGACCAGGCTGGACTCGATCAGCCGGAGCAGCTCGGCGCGGGTGTCGAGGCGGGCGTAGGCGTCGCGGAGCCGCCCGGCGCCGGCCGCGAACGACGGCTCCGTCAGCACCCGCTGCACCGCCGCGCGCAGGTCCTCGTCGGCCGGGGCGGCCGAGCGCAGCCGCAGGCCCGCGCCGGTCCAGGCGACCCGGGCGGCGACCTCCGGCTTGTCCTCGGTGACGCCGGCGACGACGAGCGGCACGCCGTGGGCGAGCGCGGTCTGCACGCCGCCGAAGCCGCCGTTGGTCACCATCGCGGTCGTGTACGGCAGCAGCGCCCCGTGCGGCACGAACGCCGCCGCCCGCGCGTTGGACGGCAGGGGCCCGAGCACCGACGGGTCGGCGCCGCCGGTCGTCGCCACGACCAGCACGTCGGCGTCCGCGAGGACCCGGATGGTGCGGGTGACCAGGGCGGACAGGTCACTGTTGGCGATGGTGCCCTGGGTGACGTGCACGACCGGGCGCCCGCCCGAGGTGACGTCGGGCCACCATGGCGGCGGCGTGAAGCCGGCGGCCGGGCCGGCGTCGAGGGAGCCGACGAAGCGCACCTGCGGCGGCAGGTCGGAGCGCGGGTATTCGAAGGAGGACACCCCATTCTGCAGGTGCAGGGCGGGCGAGATGTTGGACAACGGTGACGCGGACGTCGGCGGCAGCTCGAGCCGGGCGCGGATGCCCTGCCAGTGCCGCTGGACGTCGCGGAGCAGCACCCGGTCCATCAGGGCATACAGGGCCCGGTTGCGCAGCCGCCCGGCGAAGGATGCCGACGGCGGCAGCCCGGTGCCGAACGGGGCGGTGTCGCGGCTGGGGACCGGCAGCGGGCTGATCCCGACCGAGATCCAGGGGGCGCCGGTCAGCTCGTGGAAGGCGGAGGCGCCGACGAACCCCATGTCGGCGATCGTTGCGTCGTACCGTTGCGCCGTGTGCAGCGCGTGCAGCTCCTCGACCTGCCGCGGCACCGGGTCCAGGAACAGGTGCTTGAGGTCCCAGCGGATCCCGGCGAGTCCGGTGCGCCCGGCCCGGCCCGGGTGGTTGTCGTCGAACGTGTCGCCGTGCTGGTCGAGCTCGGGGTGCATCGGCACGAACGCGGCGCCGGTGCCCGCGATCCCCGGCAGCATGCGCAACCCGGCGTACCAGTCGACGGCGTGCCCGGCGTCGACGAGCGCGCGGGCGATGGGCTTGAGCGGATTCGTGTGCCCGGCGGAGGGCATGGACGCGAACAGAAAACGGGCCATGTCCTGAGAACACGACGGTGCCGGCACCACAGTTCGGTGCCGGCACTGTCGCCTTTCACACTCTTAGCAGTGGCCGAGGTCCTCCCAGTTGGCGGTCCACCCGGGTTCGGAGCCTTGCGTCCACCACTTGGCGCGCCACAGGTGCTTGCCCTGGCCCGAGGCGGGGCCGTTGGGGTCGCCGTACTTGCTCTTCTCGTGCTTCACGGTCTGGCCCGTGGTGTACACCGAGCTGATCGACCACTCCGGGGCGGCCGAGCAGCTGGTGGCCGGCGGCGTGGAGACCGACGGCGACGCGGACGGAGACTTGGACGGCGACGTCGACGGCTGGGGCGAGGTGGACCCGCTGGGGGTCACGCACGGACCGGCCGAGTCGACGGTGTCGGTGAACGCGTTGCCCGCCGAGCGGTACGCGCCCGCCTGGGTGGTCACCTGTGAGGGGGTGAGCACCTGGTTCTTGGCGAACAGGACCCAGTCGACCTGCTGGATGTAGGTCGACAGCCCGCCGGTGTGCGCCGCGGTGTCGATGAACCAGAGGTTCCAGTTGATCGTCATCGTCTGGCGCGGGTAGAACTTGCCGGAGTGATCGCCCATCTGGACGCCGTCGATGTAGTAGATGACGTGCCCGTTGGCGACCGTGACGACCAGGTCGTGCCACCCGTCGAAGCTGCGCCGCTGCTCCGAGTGGACGTTGTCGGCGAACCACGGCTCGTTGCGGTACGTGTACCAGGTCGTCTGGTAGTTGATCGGGCCGGTCTCGCCCCAGCCGCCGTTCGGCAGGTACTCCGAGATGTCCAGCTCGCTGTAGGTGGGGTCGAGGTCACCGTTGAGCGGGCTGATGGTGAAGAACGTCTCGTTGATGTGGTCGCCGTCGTTGCCGCCGGTCGGTGTGTCGGTGAAGCGGACCCGGCTGGCGTAGGTGCCTTCGAAGTACCGCTTCTGCGCCGAGTACAGCTCGGCCTGGTTGGTGCCGCCGCCGGTGCCGTCGGTCGACGCCTGCAGCTGCAGCACCTTCTGCCCGCCGTTGGTGGGGAAGGTGATGCTGTTGGCCGACCAGGTCGCGCCGGGGACGCCGGGACCGCCGGCGTAGGTGCGGGGCACCCAACCGTGCTGACTCAACGAAGCGTCGGAGGACGAGCTGTAGTTGAAGTCGTCGAACAGGTAGCCGCAGTTGTTCGCGGCTGCGCTCGCGGTGCCGACGGTGGCCGCGGTGACGGCCACGGCGCCGACCCCGCCGAGCAGCGCTACCCCGGCCGCGATGGCCAGAGATCGACGTTTGCCAATGGACATGGGCACAGTCCTCCTTGAGGGGAAAGGAGTTTGACGGACCTTACTTGACCGCGCCGGCGGTCATACCGGCTCGGATGTGCCGTTGGAACGCGACGTAGGCGATGAGCACCGGCAGCATTGCGATGGTGAGACCGGCGAACAGACCGCTCCAGTCGCTGCGATACCCCTGACTGACCGACAGGGCGGCCAAACCCTGCGCCAGGACATACCGATCTGGGTCGGGGTTGAGAACCAGGGGGAGCAGGTACTGGTTCCAGAGCCCGAGGAAGTTGAAGATGCCGACGGCGACCAGACCGGGACGGGCCATGGGCAGCATGACGCGGAAGAACACCGCGCCGTGCGAGCAGCCGTCCAGGAATGCCGCCTCCGCCACCTCCGTGGGGAGCGTCTTGAAGAACGCGTGCAGGAAGAAGACCGTGAAGGGCACGGCGTAGGCGGCGTAGACCAGGATCAGCCCCTGGTACGTGCCGAGCAGGCCGAGCTGCTGCACCACGAAGAACAGCGGGACCAGGGCCAGGAACACCGGGAAGAACATGGCCGCGACGAACACGTAGTAGATGAGCCGGTTGCCGCGGAACTCATAGCGGGCCAGGGCGTAGGCGACCAGCGAGCCGAGCAGCATCGTCAGCAGCAGGCCACCGCCGACGACGACGAGGCTGTTGAAGAAGTACCGGCCGATGCTCGCCTGGCTCCAGGCCCGGCCCCAGTTGCCCCACTGCGGATCGGTGGGCAGCGACCACGGGTCGTTGAGGATGTCCTTGTCGGTCTTGAACGAGCTGACGATCGCCCACAGCAACGGCAGCGCCGTCATCACACCCCACAGCAGCATGGCCACATGGACCGGAAAACGCTTCATGACGTCACCTCCGCTGCGCTCCGGCGCCGCCATGAAGACAACCTGAGCCGATGATTCGTGGCTCCTCCGCTCCGCTCCGGACCACTCATGACAGCTCCAGCCGTTCTTTGCGGCCGGAACGCAGCGCGAGCACGGCGAGGGTCAGGGTGGCGAAGAAGAGCGTGACCCCCATCGCGGAGGCGTAGCCGAACTTGCCGTAGGTGAAGGCGTTGCGATACAGCGAGAGCCCGATGACCTCGGTCGCGCCGTCCGGACCGCCGGGCCCGACGGTCATGATCTGCACGACCGCGAAGCCGTCCAGCGCCGCGATGCCCAGGTAGACGAACGCGACCTGCACGGTGTCGCGGACCAGCGGCAGCGTGACCTTGCGGAAGGTGGCCCAGCCGCCGGCGCCGTCGAGCAGCGCCGCCTCGAAGAGCTCCTTCGGGATGCCGTCGATCGCCGCGCTGAACAGCACCATGTAGAAGCCGACCGACGACCAGACCAGCACCGCCATGATGGCCGGCAGCGCCAGCTTCGGCTCGGCCAGCCAGCTGCGCGCGAGGCCGTCCAGGCCGAACGCCCGCAGCGCCCCGTTGAGCAGGCCGTTGGTCGGGTTGTAGACGAACTGCCACAGCACCGCGACGACGACGAGGGACAGCAGCTGGGGGAAGAAGTACACGATCTGGTAGGCGCCCGACCCGCGGATCCCCTTGCGGCCGCTGCCGCCGCCGAGGTGCAGCATGCTGGCCAGGAACAGGCCGAGCGCGACGGTCACCAGCGGCACGCAGATCAGCATCACCGCGTTGTTGCGCACGGCGTCCAGGAACAGGGAGTCGCCGCCGAGGCGGGCGTAGTTGCCCGCCCCGACGAAGTGCGCCTCGCCGGCCACGCCGGTCCAGTCGGTGAGCGAGAGGTAGAACGCCTGCCCGTACGGTGACAGCACGAAGACGACGTGCAGCACGAGCGCGGGCACCAGCGCACCGATGAGGAACCGGAGCCGACCGTGTTTCATCAGCGGGTGTACTTCTTGACGGAGCTGTCCTTCGCGAGCGCGTCGGCGGCCTTCTGGATGCGGTCGGCCCACTCGGCCGGCGTGGCGCGCTTGTTGATCAGCTCGCCGGTCGCGTCGTCGACGGCCTTGGCCAGCGGCGTGTACCAGGTGCGGAAGCGGTAGGTGAAGGCTTCCTTGCCGGCCGCGTTGACCGCGTCGCGGGTCGAGCCGAGGCCGCTGGACAGCGTCAGGCCGTCGGTCGCGCCGGCGATCGCGGGCAGCGTCCCGGCCGACTCGGCGAAGGAGCGCGCCGACTGCTTGGAGAACAGGATCCGCAGGTATTCCAGGCCACCGGTGGGGTTCTTCGCCTTCGCCGGCACGATGAAGGACTCGCTGCTCGCGGCCTGGATCGCCGCGGCGCCCATCTTGTCGGCGCCGGTGCGCGCCGGCACGGCGCCCATCACCATGTCGAAGCCCTTCGGCGCGACCTCCTTCTGCTCGGCCTCCAGCCACGAGCCGCTGGGGATGAACGCGGCCTTGCCCTGGCACCAGGCGGCCTGCGCCTCGGTGTGCGACAGCGCCTCCGACCCGGACATGATGTAGCCCTTCGCGGCCAGCTCCGCGAACGCCTCGGCGGCGGCCTTGAGCCCGTCGGCCTTCCAGGCGTTGGGCTGCAGGTTGTCCACGGCCTTGATGAGGTCCGTGCCGCCGGTCTTGGCCGCCATGCTCAGCAGCGGGTCGTTCATGTACTCCGGGTACTTGCCCTGATAGGTCCACGGGGCGATGCCCGCGGCCTTGATCGTGGCGCAGAGGGCGATCATCTCGTCCCAGGTCTTGGGGTACGTCCAGCCCTTGCTCGCGAACAGCGGCTTGGAATACCACAGCCCCCACGCGGTGTAGGTGAAGTTCAGCACCAGCGGGGCGGCGTCGAACGTGCCGTCCTCGACGACGCCCGGCAGCAGCGTGTCCCGGAACTTCACGGCCGGGTCGTCGAACGAGGGCGCGTCGAGCAGGTCGCTCAGGCTGGTCAGCTGCTTCGCGCCGACCAGGGTCGCCAGGTCCAGGCGTCCGGCGCCGGTGTTGTCCACGACGTCGGGCGGGGTGTTGGCGACGAACCGCGGCTGCAGCGCCTCGCCCACCTTCTGGATGCCCTTGTGGTCGATCGTCGCCTTCGGGAACTTCTGGGTGTAGAGGCCTTCGGCCTTCTTGGCGTAGTCGTCGCCGTAGCCGCCCTTGAAGATGACGACCTCCAGGGGCGCGTCCTCCTTGACGCCGAGCGGGTTCGCCGCGCTCTTCGCGCCGCTCGCGGCGGCCGGCTTGTCGTCGTCGCCGCTGGTCACGCAGGCACTGAGCAGCGGTAGCGCGGCGCCGGCCGCGACCACTGAACGCAGGACGGTGCGTCTCGTCGGGTACGGTTGGACGAAGGGTGATGGGTTCATGACTGGGCCTTCTCTCCTAAGCGGTACGCCGGATGCGCCCGGCGTACCGCGCTTCGAGTGCTGCGTTGTGCTCCCGCCCGCCTGGGACGTTGTCGGACAGGTAGATCGGCGGCGTGACGCCGAGTGCCAGCAGCCGCGCCACCACTTCGGTGACGATCTGCTGGGCCAGCAGGGCCGCGGTGATCGAGGAGACGGCGCCGACGGCGCCGCCGCCCGGCAGGGGCAGCGACGCGTCGCCGTAGGGTGCCCCGTTGTCGAGGACCACGTCGGCGAAGTCGCTGAGCTTCATGCCGCTCTCGTGCCGCGAATCGACGCGGGAGGAGTGCTCCAGCGACGTGATCGCGATGAGGGCGTGCCCGCGCTGCTTGACGAGCTGGGCCATCTCCACCACGGCGCCGTTGACGCCGGAGTTGGAGGCGATGACGAAGGTGTCGTCGGGCTTGACGGGGGCCAGGTCGTAGAGCCGGTGCGCGACGCTGGGCGTGCGTTCCAGCTGGGGGTCGCCGAGGACGCTGGACGCGTCGCCGCCGTAGAGGACGATGTCGCGCAGCGCGATCCTGTTCGTCGGCACCAGGCCGCCGGCCCGGCCGGCGATCTCCATCGCGAGGGCCTCGGAGTGCCCGCAGCCGAACGCCTGGATCACCCCGCCGGCCTGCAGCGTGGCGGTCATCAGGTCGGCGGCCTGCGCCACCTGGTCGCCCTGGGTGCTGCTCACGCGCTCGATCGCGGCGCGGATCACCTCGACGTAGTCCCCACTTCTGATGCTGGTCACAGCGGCTTTTCCCTCCGTGGTCGCTTGCGGTTGTTGGTCGTGTCGGGCACCCGGTGCGCGTCGACGGCGCGCACCGTGAGCTCGAGGGCCTCGGCGGTCCGCTCATAGGTGCGCTGCGCGACCGCCACGTAGATGAGGTCCAGGACCAGCAGTTGCGAGTGCAGTGCGGAGAGGGCCGCGACGCGGAAGGTGGTCTCGTGGACCGACGTCGTGAACACCACGTCGGCGACCTCCGCGAGCGGCGAGCGCCCGAAGGACGTCACCGCGACGGTCAGCGCGCCGTGGTCGGCGGCCTCGGCGAGGGTCTCGATCGCCTCGCGGGTCCGGCCGGAGTGCGACAGGCCGATCGCGACGTCGCCGGGGCCGAGCAGCGCGGCGTTGGTCAGTGCGGTGTGGGTGTCCGACCGGTACCAGACGGGGACGCGGATGCGCTCGAGCCGGAACGCCATCTCCCGCCCGGCGGTGCCGCTGCTGCCCAGCCCGAAGATCTCGACGCGGCCGGCGGTGGCGATCGCGGCCGCGACCCGTTCGACGGCGGCGACGTCCAGGCCGGCCGCGGTCGCCTGGATCGCCCTGGTGTCCGCGGCGGTGATCACGTCCAGGACGCCGTCGAGGGGGTCGTCCGGCGCGATGTCGCCGCTGATGTCGGTCTCCCAGCGGGCCTGTTCGGCGCGGCCGGTCTCGGTCGCGATGGCGACCCGCAGGTTGGCGTAGCCTTTGAAGCCGAGCGTCCGGCTGAACCGGGTCACGGTCGCCGTTGACGTGCCCGACCGCTCGGCGAGGTCGACGATGCTGGCGTGCGCCGCCGTCTCAGGATCGCTGAGGATCATCTCCGCGATCTTCGCGAGGGCCTCCGGCATGGTCGGCCCCTCGATGCGCAGCCGCCCTAGCAGCCCGCCGCTCTCACCCGTCACTCCGGTCATCCTTTTCATCGTTACGTCTTGGCGATGAAAATTACGACCACTTCAACTTCTAGTCAATAAGCATTTTCTATGTTTCCATCATCGCCATGGTGCTCATCCTCGGGGTCGATGCCGGCGGGACGGCCTCCAAAGCGGTCGTCGTCTCGCCGGACGGGACGGTCCTGGGGCGCGGGACCGCCGGTCCTGGCAACCCGTCCGCTGTCGGGTCGGTGGCCGCGGTCGCGATCGGCGCGGCGGTCCGCGGGGCACTCGGCCCGCACGACCCGGGCGGGGTCGTCGCGGGCGTGGTGGGAGTCGCCGGGGTCAGCATCCTCACCGACCCCGGCGTCGCCACCGCGTTCGCCGACCAGTGGACCGACATCGGCCTGACCTGCCCGGTCGCGGTCCTCGGCGACGCGGTGACGGCGTTCGCGTCCGGGACCGGTGCGACGGCCGGGGCGGTGCTCATCGCAGGGACCGGTGCCGTCGCGGCGCTGGTCGACGGGGAGCGGATCGTGCGCACCGCCGACGGGCTCGGCTGGCTCCTCGGCGACGAGGGCTCCGGGCTCTGGCTCGGCCTCCAGGCGGTCCGGCACGCGGCGCGGCACTGGTCCTCGTCCGGGCTCGCCGTCCGGGTGGCGCTGCACGCCGGCGCCGCCTCCGCCGACGACCTCGTGCACTGGGCGCAGCGGCTGCCGTTGGGCTCGTTCGCCGCGCTCGCCCCAGTCGTCTGCGAGTTCGCCGCCGCCGGGGATCCGGCCGCGATCGCGATCGTCGGCGAGGCCGTCGAGCGGCTGATCGCGACCCTCGACGCGCTCGACGCTCCCGATGCGGCGGTGGTACTGGCGGGAGGGTTGCTGACCGCTGCCACGCCGGTCCGTGCGGGCGTGCTGGAGGCGCTGCGAGTGCGTGGCGTCGCGGTCGGCACGGCCCATGACCCGGCGCTCGGCGCCGCGAGGCTGGCCCTTCAGGGCTGGTCGAGCCGCACGACGACGTCGCGCTGAAGGAACGCCCGCAGTCGGCCGGCCTCATCCAGTACCGCTGCGGCGTCGGCATCGCACAGCCGGCGGAAGGGCGTCACGGTCAGCGTGGCACCGGTCACCGACCAGATTCCTGCGACGAACCCGTCCACCAGGAACGTCGGGTGCACCATCGAGTAGCCCGGGCACACCCGCGCCCGGTCCTCGTCGCTGACGATCCGGGTCCGGTCCTTGTGGCTGAGCACCAGGTTGTCGAACTCCGGCAGGAAGCGCACCGGCGCCTCCTCGTCGCCGCCGGCGACCGGCAGGTCCGGCAGGTCGAACAGCTCCTGCCCGGCCTCGTCGCGGTGGACCCGCAGCCGGTGCCGCTCCCGCTCGACCTCGTCGCGGAGCCGCTTCATGCCCGACCAGTTCTGCAGGTCGGCGACGCTGGCCGGGCCGCACGAGGCGAGGTAGCGCGACAGCAGCGTCCACGTCGAAGGGTGCTCCTCGAGCGGCCCGCCCAGCCAGTCCTCGGCGAGCGCGCAGGTCACGTGCCCGCGGCGGCGCCACACGCCGGACGGCGGCGGGTGGACCAGGTTCAGGTAGACGTGCACCGCCCAGGCCATCGCGATGCCCTGCCGGCCGGGGAACCGCTCGGCGAGCTGCTTGGCCAGCTTCGGCCGGGTCATCGTCTGGCCGCTGAGGATCTCCCGGGCGGCCCCGACGAGATCGGCGATGTCGAGCCCGGCGATCTCCTTCGCGAACGGCGACAGCCCGGCGTTGCCCAGGCGCTGCTGCAGCATCGGCTTCAGCCAGCGGTAGTCGGTGCCGGCGGTGAGGTGCTGGGTGCGCCGCAGCAGCCCGCCGCGCACCACCCGCCCGTCGGTCAGCGCCGCGGTGAGGTGGGCGTGCTCGGGTTGGCGGGTCCTGGTCCACAGCCCGACGTAGGGCGCGTCGACCTCCTGGGCCTGCACCGCGACGAGGTGCGCGACGACCTCCTCGACCGGCCGGAGGTCGGGCTCGGCGTCGGTCGTGGTGAGCAGCTGGCGCTGCAGGTAGGTGCGGTTGAGCTGCCGCCTGGTGAGGATCACGTCCGTGACGCTACGACCGGATGCAGTCAGGTCCTGTCCTGATCCGGCACGACCCGGTGCTTCATGACGCGATCGAAGGCGATCGTGCCGTCGGCGTGCTCGCCGGCCGGGGCGTAGCCGGCCGCCCGCAGCGCGGCCAGGGTCTCCCCGGCGGGCAGGGCGCTGGCGTACACCGTCGGGGCGAGCTCGGTCAGTCCCAGCTTGACCAGGCTCTTCACCCGGGTCAGCTCGGCGAGCAGCGTCGGGTCCTCGCTGCGCAGCACGCTTCCGACCGTGCGGACCCGCAGCGACCCGTGCCGCCGGGCCAGGTCCGTGACCAGGTACTGCAGCGGCTGCGGGACCCGGCCGCCGGTCGCCGCCTCGCGCAGCGCCGTGAGGAGCTCGTCGGCGGACGAGCCGGTGTCGAACGCCCGGCGCATCGACGCCTCGGTGAAGCGCCACGTGTGGCCGCCGCCGCGGGACTCCCGGTCGGCGGTCAGGTCGAGGAACGCGGCGAGCTGCGCCGACGGGGCGCCGGTCGCGACGGCGGTCAGGTCGCTCTGCAGCAGCACGGTGCGCTGCGCCGCCGGGATCAGCCGCTCCAGCTCGGTGAGTAGCGCGGCGCGCCGCGGTGTGCCGTCGAGACCGGCCTCCGCGGCGAGGGCCCGGCACAGGCTGGTGGGCGCGTGCAGGGCGCCGAGACCCATCAGCTCCAGCTCCTGCCACAGCATGACGGTGGTCGGGTACGCCTCCTCGGCCTCGGCGCCGGCGAGCAGCGGCCGCATGTACATCTGCAGCGCGTTGATCCCCTCCAGCGACGGCAGCGCGTAGCCGTCGGGCAGCCCGTTGAGCAGCGACACGAGGCTGCGCCGCAGCACGCTCACGGCCTCGTCGCGCTGGGTCCGCAGCAGCGCGGGGGAGCGGGTGTCCAGCGGGGCGGCGTCCATCATGAGCCAGGCGGTGAGCAGCTCGCCGTACTGCGCGGGCGGGTCGAGCTTCAACCAGTCGTCGTAGTACGCCGACGGCGCGATCCGGTTGTCCGTGATGCCGATCAGGCCGCTGACGGCGACCAGCGTGAGCCACAGGCGCATGTCGACGTCGCTGCCGCCGATGGCCTTCGTGAGCCGGCGCAGCTCGCGGGGGCCGACCCCGCCGTCCTTCAGCATCGGCACCGGCGCCCGGCCGCACGCCTCCAGCAGGGCGGTGACGTGGGCGAGCGCGGCGCGGATCGCGGCGGCGCCGTCCCGCTCCACCATTTCGACGCTGACCTCGACCGGCATCTGCAGCGGCGGCGCCGGGTCGAAGTCTGCCTGGAACCCGGCTTGGGCCCCTGCTTGGAGGTCTTGGCGCAGGACGACGCCGACCTCGCTGGGCAGCACCGCGGCCATGCCGGTCGGGTTCCACATGATCAGGCCGTGGTCGACGGCCCAGCGCAGCGCCGTCGGCCGGTTGGTGCGCAGGGCACCCATCTGCCGCGGGTCGAAGTAGAACGGGTCCTCGTTGGCAAGGGTGCTCAGCAGGTCCTTGGTGGCCTCGGGCGCGGCGGCGAACTTCGCCCGGACCGTCGCCGCGTCGGCGAGTGCGGCGCAGACCCCGTCGAGCAGCGACGCGCGGTCCCGGCCGACCGGCGCGTCGAGGTTGTACGCGATGCGCTGCAGCCGGTCCAGGGTCAGCTGGGCGAGCTCGAACCGGGCAGACGGGCCGAACCCGTAACCGCCGACGATCACCTCGTGGATCGGCGCGGTGCGGATCCACTCGCCGTCGGGCCAGGCCAGTGCGTGCCACTCCAGCCGGCCGAGCATCAGGCTCAGGTCGGCGTCGTCGGTGGCCACGCCGAGCAGGTGCGCCAGGTCGGACCGCCGGGTCCCGGCCGCGCGCAGCGACAGCGCCTCGGCGACCTGCAGCTCCGGCAGGCTCAGCACGGCGACCGTCTCCGTCACCGTGCCGGGGTCCAGCAGCAGCGCCGCGAGGGCCTTGCGCCCGCTCGGTGCCGGCTCGTCCGGCAGATGGGCGGCGGCGAGCTCGGCCAGCCTCTGCTCTGGCAGGCCGGACAGGAAGTCGAGCATGGTCTTCATGTCAACGTCCTCGTTCACAGCGGACCGGTTCGTCGTGCACCGGTGGACCAGCGAAGGTTATCGCCGCCTCGGGTGTGCCGCGAAGAAGGCCCACAGCACGTCGGTGGCCTTGATCTTCGCGGCGGTGTCCTTGAGCTCGCCGGCCGCGGCGCCGAACCACGCGTGGGCGCCGCCGTCGACGACGTAGGCGTCCACGTCGCTGCCGTCGGGGCAGTGGGTGGTGGTCCGGTGCACGCCGGGATCCAGGGCCGGTCCCGGCGGTGCTGTTGTCGGCTGCGCTGCTGTTGTCGGCTGCGTGGTGGGCGCCGGTGGCGCGGGGCAGGCGAGCCGGGAGCGCCAGGTGTCCACGCCGGTGCGGAAGGTCGTGGCCTGCGGATCGGCGGCGCCGATGAGGGTCACCACCGACACCGGGGCGGTCGGCCGGTAGTCCGCCGCCTCGGTCCGCCCGCCGGCGAACCCGCCGCTGACCGCGCCGATCGCGGCGAACACGCCCGGCGCCTCGACCGCGGCCCGGAAGCTCAGGTCGCCGCCGTTGGAGACGCCGGCGAGGAAGACCCGGTCGGGGTCGGCGTGCCACCGCTCGACGAGCTGGCCGGCGACGGCCTTGACGAAGCCGACGTCGTCCTGGGCGCCGCAGCAGCCGAACGCGTTGAACTGCCCGCCGACGCCCTCCGGGTAGGCGACCAGGAAACCCTCCGCGTCGGCCTTGGCGTCGAAGCCCGTCAGCTCCCGCATCGCGGTGCCGCTGCCGGGCCGGTGGTGCAGCGCGACGACCGCCGGCACGGCGCGGGCCGGATCGTAGGAGGCCGGGACGTGCAGCAGGAACGTGCGCTCGGTGCCACCCACGGTCACGGTCAGCTTGTGCTCGCCGGGACCTCCGGCCGTGGGGGAGGCGGCGGGCGGATTCGTGGTGCTCTCCGCCGCGCAGGCCGTCAGCACCAGCAGCGCGAGCAGTGTCAGTCCCCGCCACAGTCCCCGTCTCATGCTCCGTCAGCGTAGGGGTAGTAGCGCGTTTCCACCCGCCCGATCGCCGTGCGTCACGACGAATGAAATCGATCTTCAACATTTTCCGGGATGAATTAGGACCAATCAGGATCAGTCCTAAAATCCCTGCCCCGCAACGGCTGTCGCTGCCGCCCTGTCCGGCCATATGTTGTCGGACGTCAAGTTTCGTGAGGTAGGAGAAGTCGTGGGAAACATGCTGTTCAGGAGGGTTGTGGTCGGTGCCGCCGCCGCAACTGTGGCCGTCGGGCTATCGACCGCGTTCGCTTCGCCCGCCAGTGCTCACGCAACGGGAGCGACCGGCTCCGCAGTGTGCGTGTCCGTCGACGGCAAGTATGAGATCACCTGGAAGCTGACCAACGACTACAACGCGGTCGTCACGCTCGGCGACATCAAGCTGGAGCTGGACAAGGAAGCCAAGTCGACCCTGTCGACCACGCCGCTGCCGGGCACGATCGACGCCCGCCCCGCGGGCAGCCCGCTCACGGAGGTCTCGTTCACCTCGGTCGTCGAGAAGCCCGCGACCAAGGTGAAGCTGACCTACAAGGCGAAGTGGGCCGACAACTACCGGTCTCCCGGTAGCAGCGGCTGGGTCGAGCTGACCGGCCCCTGCCCGAAGCCCTCGCCGTCGAAGTCCCCGTCGCCGTCGCCGTCACCGTCCGCTTCGAAGTCGGTGCCGGCCTCGCCGTCCACGTCGGCCACGCCGGGCCTGCCCGTCACCGGCTCCAGCAGCACGATGCCGCTGGTCGGCACGGGCGCCGCGCTGGTCGTCGGCGGGGCGGCCCTGGTCGCCACGCTGCGCCGCCGCCGTCGGGTGACCTTCACCGCCGAGTAGTCCTGCCCCGTTCCATCGGGCGAAGGGGGAGTCCTGCGGGGCTCCCCCTTCGCCGTCTCATGTGGACAGCCGGTGCGCCTGGTCCAAGAGGTCCGTCGCGACCAGGTCGAACGGCTCCATGCTCTGCTCGGCCCGGCTCATCACGACCGCGCCCTCGGTCGATGCGATCAGCGTCGCCGCGAACCGCGCCGCGGCGTCCGCCGCCAGCCCGCCCGCGACGAACAGCTCGGCCAGCCGGGCCCGCCAGGTGCGGAAGATCTCCGCCGCGTGCGCCAGCAGCTCACCCGGCTCCGCCGCGACCGTCACCGCGAGCACCGCGCACCCGGCGCTGAACTGCGACCGCTCCAGGACGGTCCGCCACAGCCGCAGGACGTACTCGGTCACCTCGACGACCCCGCGCCCGTCCAACTGGGCGAACCCGTCGAGCATCCGCCCCGCCACCAGGTCCAGCGCCGAGCCGACCAGCTGGTCCTTGCCCTCCGGGAAGTGGTGGTAGATCGAGCCGCGGGGCGCCCCGGTCGCCTTCAGCACCTCCGAGAACGACGTCGCCTGCAGCCCCTGCTTCGCCAGCAGCAGCGCCGCCCCCTCCACCATCCGCCCGCGAACGTCCCCCGCCACCGCGCCCTCCCTTGACTATGACGGTCGGCATAATCTACGTTCTATGACGACCAGCATAGTCCAGAACGGAGCCCGACCATGCCCATGATCGACGTCTACGCGCCCGCCGACCTCTTCCCCGCGGGAAGCGACCGCACCCTCGCCGCCCAACTGACCGCCGCCCTGCTGCGCGCCGAAGGGGTGGCCGAGCCCGGCCCCGCCCACCTGGACAACACCGGCGCCTACGTCCACCGCATGCCCCCGGAAACCGTGCACACCGCCGGCACCGCCGCCGCCCGCACCGTCCGCGTGCAGGTGCTGACCCCTCCCGGCGCCCTGACCCGCGAAGGTCAGCGGTCCCTGGTCGCCGACGCGACCCGCATCGTCGCCGAGGTCAGCGGCGACCCGTCCCAGCCTGCCCGCACCTGGGTCCTGCTCACCGAGGCCGCCGAGGGCGGCTGGGGCATCGCCGGCACCGCCTTCGGCCGCGAAGAGTTCGCCGCCCTGCTGCGCTGACCCCGCACCGGTCCCACTTCGCGAAAACGCTTCTGGCGGGCTACGGGGTCACGAGCGACGGGGCGAAGTAGTCGCGGAGGTGGGCGATCCCGCCGTCGCGGACGCGGAAGATCTGGACCAGCGAGACGGTGTCGGAGTCCGTGAACGCGGTGTCGATCTCGGCGATGAAGACGTCGGGGTCGGCGGTGGTGTGCAGGATGTAGCGCGACCGCGTGATGTCGACGGTGCGGGTGTCCTCGGCGGCCCGGGCATACCAGGCGGCCATGCCGGCGCGGATCGCGTCGCGGCCCTCAAGCCGTTGCGGGTAGTCGCCGCCGGGCGGCGCGAACGGCGCCTCGAGGATCCCGTCAGGGGTGAACAGGCCGGCCAGGGCATCCGCGTCGCGGGTGATGGCACCGGCGTGGATGTAGCGTTCGAAGAGCTGCCTCATCCTCAATTTTAGCCCAGCCGGGCGTGCCGAAGCACGCCCGGCCACGGTGGTGCGCGTCAGTGCGCGACCGGGCAACCGCCGGTCAGCTTGCCGAGGAAGTTGTTGGGGTCGTAATAGTGCTCGACCTCGAGCAGCTTCAGGTCGTCGTTCACCTTCGCGATGCTGATGCCGAACATTTCGATGGTCTCGCCGTTGGGCTGGAAACCGTGGTATTCGCCGGTGAACGCGCCCCAGTGGCGCCACTTGAACGTGACGACCGGGGGAGGGCTCAGGACCTCGAGGACCTCCCAGTAGAATCCGGTCGGAAATGCCTGGTGGAAAATGTGGTGCGACGACTCAAACGATTCCTGGCCGGTTTTGTAGAACGCGCTGTCGCCGATCAGGATGTTGTAGCTGCCGATGTCGGCGATGTCCTGCGCGGTCGCCCACGGGCCGCCGTTGACGTTGGTCCGGAAGTGCTCGGTGACCATCGAGACCCAGGTCGCGGGGTCCTTCTTGTGCGAGACCTCCATCTCGAAGACCTGCACGATCCGCTCGACGATCGCCTCGAGGGAGTCGGGGGCGAAATGGTGGGTCCGCTGCTCGGGCATCACCGTGTGCGACAGGTGGTAATCGGGGGTGCCGTCGCGGAATTCCTGCGGGTCGGCCGCTTCGACGACGGCCGAGCGACCTTGCAACCAGAGCGGGGTCTCAGTCAAGGACCTCGTCCTTTCACAGCATCGGGGAAGTGATCGCCTGCGATGTTGGTGGATACGAATGGCCCTCGTCAACCCCGTTGAGTAAACCGCCCCAAGACTAAGGTAAAATTAATAGCCGTCAATATGTAGATCCTGTTACGGCGAGGTGTCGGCGCAATGTTGTGGCGGGCAGGCCGGTCTCCGCGGCGAGTGCGGTCCACGGCATCCCGCCGTCGCGGCGGTCGGTGATGTAGGCACGCAACGTCGCGAAGCCGAGGGACTCGGCCACGGCCCGGCCCCGGGCGTCCGCGAGGTGCCGCTTGGTCGCGTGCGGGACGGCGTCGATGCCGAGCCGGCGCAGTGCGGTCAGGATCGTCGACCTGGCCACGCCCGCCTCGGCCGCGATCGACGCGACGCTGCGGTGCTGTTCGAGGTGGGCGGCCGTCAGGTACGCCCGGGTGTCCGCGAACCCGAGCCGCCGCGCCACGGGCGCGAGCCGGTCCGCGGTGCCGCGATCCGGCACGGTGCCGGCGGCGGACAGGTGGCGGGCGACCCAGTCCTTGTGCAGCCCGGCCTCGCGGCTGACCGCGGCCATGCTCATGCCCGCGGCGAACCGGTCGGCCAGGTAGTCGTCGAAGGTGGTGTAGCCGAACCGGGCCGCCACCTCGCGGGTGAGCCGCTCGCGGTGCTGCCGGGCCCGCCGCCGGGTGCCCTCCGCGCGGGCCTGCGGGTCGATGCCGGCGAGGGTGGCCAGGGTCTTCGCGCGGCGCTCGGCCGGGTGCCGGCGGCCGCGGGCGGCCTGCGCGGCGGCCACGGCGAGGTCCCCGCTGCGGGACCGGGCCAGGGCCCGCTGCTGGGCGTGCCGGATCGCGGGCTCGACCCGGCGCGCGAGCAGTGCCGCGGAGCGCCGCTTGCGGGTCACCGGGCCGCTGAGCGGGTTGCCCAACTCGAGGCCGAACTCGGCGATGTAGTCCGCCTTGCTCCAGCCGTGGACGCGGATGTGGCTGGCGACGGAGAGGAACCACCGGCCGCACAGGTGGCAGCGGACCCGCTCGCCGTCGGTGAGCATCTGGCCGATCGGCGCGTGGATGCCCATTCGCCCGCCCTCCGCCGTCCGGTAGTCACAGTGAGACTACCGGCGTGGGCACGTACGCTCAAGGGCGTGCTGTCGCTGGCCGAATGGATCGTCCTCACCCTGGTCGACGAGGGTCCGACGCACGGCTTCGCGATCGCCTCGCTGACCGCCGAGGACGGTGCCGTCGGGCGGGCCTGGCACGTGCCCCGGCCGATCGTGTACCGCTCGCTCGACCGCCTCGGCACGCTCGACCTGGTGCGCGTCGAGAGCACCGAGGCGGGCCGGCGCGGGCCGCAGCGGTCGATCCTGACCAGCACCGAAGCCGGCGCGCAGGCGACGGCGGAGTGGTTGGAGCGGCCCGTCGGGCACGTCCGGGAGATGCGCTCGGAGCTGCTGGTCAAGCTCGCCCTCCGGCTGCGCCGCGACCTGCCGCCCGGCACCCTCGTCGCGGCCCAGCGGGAGACGGTGGCGAGGGTGCGGCTCGCGATCGAGCGGCAGCGCGACGCGGAGACGGGCTTCGGCCGGATCCTGCTGACGTGGCGCTACGAGAACGCCCTGGCCGCCGAGCGCTTCCTCGACGCCATCAGTTGAGGCGCCGAGGAAGCATCAAGGAGGCGTCAGGTGAAGCGGCGCAGGCGAAGGCTGTTCGCGACCACGAACGCCGAGCTCAGCGCCATCGCCCCACCGGCGATCATCGGGTTGAGCAGCCCGGCGGCGGCCAGGGGCACCGCGGCCAGGTTGTAGGCGAACGCCCAGAACAGGTTGCCCTTGATCGTGCCGAGGGTGCGCCTGGACAGCCGGATCGCGTCGGGGACCGCGGTCAGGTCGCCGCGGACCAGCGTGAGGTCGCTCGCCTCGATCGCCGCGTCGGTGCCCGTGCCCATCGACAGGCCCAGGTCCGCCTGGGCGAGCGCGGCGGCGTCGTTGACCCCGTCGCCGACCATGGCCACGACCCGGCCCTCCGCCTGCAGCCGCCGCACGACGTCGAGCTTGCCGGCCGGCAGCACCTCCGCGATGACCTCGTCGATGCCGACCTCGGCGGCGACGGCCCGCGCCACGGGCTCGGCGTCGCCGGTGAGCAGGACCGGCCGTAGCCCGAGTGCCCGCAGTCGGCGGACCGCCTCCGCCGACGTCGGCTTGACCGTGTCGCCGACCGAGATGAGGCCGCGCACGGCGCCGTCCCAGCCGACCCCGACGACCGTCCCCACAAGGTCGGCCGGAAGGGCGAGCGGCGTCAGTCCCTGGGCGGAGAGGAACGACGGGCGGCCGACCCAGACCGTCCGGTCCTCGACGATGCCACTGACACCGTGACCGGCGTGGCTGGTGAACGACGCGACCGCGGGACGGTCCGGCACGGCGGCCGCGATCGCCCGCGCGATCGGGTGCTCCGAGGCGTGCTCGACGGCGGCGGCGAGGCGCAGCGTGTCCCCGTGGCCGCGCACGTCGAGGACGGACATCCGGCCGGTGGTCACGGTGCCGGTCTTGTCGAGCAGCACCGTGTCGACGCGGCGGGTGGACTCGAGGACCTCCGGGCCCCGGATGAGGATGCCGAGCTGCGCGCCGCGGCCGGTACCGACGAGCAGCGCCGTCGGCGTCGCCAGGCCCAGCGCACACGGGCACGCGATGATCAGTACCGCGACCGCGGCGGTGAACGCGGCCGCCACCGAACCGCCGGTGCCGAGCCAGAAGCCGAGGGTGGCGACGGCGAGGGCGATCACGATCGGCACGAAGACGGCGGCGATCCGGTCGGCGAGGCGTTGCACGGCGGCCTTGCCGCTCTGCGCCTCCTCGACGAGCCGCGCCATCTGGGCCAGATGGGTGTCGGCGCCGGTGCGGCTGACCTGGATCACCAGCCGCCCGGCGGTGTTCACGCAGCCGCCGACGACCGGGTCGCCGGGGCCGACGTCGACCGGCACGGGCTCGCCGGTGAGCATGCTCGCGTCGACCGCGGACGTGCCGTCCAGCACCACGCCGTCGGCGGCGAGCTTCTCGCCCGGCCGGACGACGACCTTGTCGCCGACCGCCAGGAGCTCGGCCGGGATGCGGTGCTCGGTGCCGTCCGCCGCCAGTACCGCGGCATCCTTGGCACCCAAGGACAGCAGGGCGCGCAGTGCGGCCCCGGCGCGGCGCTTCGCCCGGGTTTCGAAGTAACGGCCGGCCAGGATGAAGACCGTCACCCCGGCGGCGACCTCCAGGTAGATGGCGTCACCGGAGGCGGTCAGCGAGAACGGGTGGCGCATGCCGGGCATGCCCGCGTCGCCGAGGAACAGCGCGTAGAGCGACCACAGGAACGCGGCGAGGGTGCCGATGGACACCAGCGTGTCCATCGTCGCGGCGCCGTGGCGCAGGTTGCGCAGCGCCGCGCGGTGGAACGGCCACGCGCCCCACACCACGACCGGCGCGGCGAGGGTGAGCGACGCCCACTGCCACGACTCGAACTGCCATGCCGGCACCATCGCCAGCACGATCACCGGCACGGCGAGCGCCGCGCTGATCAGCAGCCGCTGCCGCGCCGCGGCGAGCGGATCCGCAGTGGCCGCCGCCGTCGGTTCTGGAGCGCTGGAAGCCGTGTAGCCCGTCTGCTCGACCGTGGCGATGAGATCGGCCACGACCAGCGACGGCGGGAACACCACGCGTGCCTTCTCGGTGGCGTAGTTGACGCTCGCCTCGACGCCGTCGAGCCGGTTGAGCTTCTTCTCGATGCGGGCGGCACACGCGGCACAGGTCATGCCGCCGATCGCGAGCTCAGTTGTGGGCATGCCCGCCCCCGATGCCGGTCACGGTGAACTCCGCGGTGTGCACGACGTCGCGGTGCTGGAACTGCAGGTACAGCCGGTGCACGCCGGGACCGCCACCCTCGACGGCGAAGGCGAGGCCCGGTCCGCTGGGGTGGACGTGCAGGTAGGTCAGGTCCTGCTGGGCGATCGCCACGAGGTGCCCGGCCGCGCCGAGGTATGGCTGCAGGTCCGTCACCGGCCGCCCGTCCAGCTCGACCTGGAACGTCACGCCGTCGTGCTGGTCGAGCCGCACGGTGTAGCCGTCGACGACGGTGGTCGTGGCCGGCGCCGGCAGCGGCTCGCTGTGGTGTTCGCCGGGGACGGTCAGGTCCGCGGCGAGGACGGTGGCCGGCCCGCCGGTCGCGGTGAAGTCCGCGTAGGCCCGCCACGGGCCGCCGTCCGGCAGCGCCACCGGCACCCGCCACAGCCCGGTCGCGTCCATGACGGGGTGCAGGTGCTGGAAGCCGGACAGGTCCCGCCGCACCACGATGAGGTGCAGCGGCTTCTCGTGCAGCGTCTCGAAGGCGGTGACGGCCCGACCGTCGGGTCCGGTGATCCTGAAGCTCAGCCCTCCGCCGGTGTACGGGTCGAGCCTGATCGCATAGCCGGCGTCATGGCTGCCACCCGAATGGCCGTCACCGGAATGGCCGTCAGCGGCTGGACGGCTCTCGGCGGCCGCGTCGGGTCCGACCAGCCGCCCCGCCCCGAACGCCAGCCCGAACACCACGGCCAGGACGGCCGCGAACACGCCGAGGCGCACCGGGGCGTTCATGCTCGGGTGCCCACGACTTCGTAGCCGGCCTCGTCGACGGCGGCCCGCACGGCCTGCTCGTCCGCGGGCCCGTCGCTGGTCACCGTCACCGCGCCGGACTCCAGGTCGACCTGGACCGCGGTCACCCCGGCCACCCGCCCGACCTCGGTGCTGACCGCCTGCACGCAGTGCCCGCAGGTCATCCCCTTGACGGCGTAGGTCGTGGTGCTCATGTCGACTCCCTGATCCGTAGAAATACCGATACCCCCCATGGGTACCCGCCGAACGTAGCATACCCCCGGGGGGTGTGCGCTAGGATGGGTGCCATGACGACCGCCACGCCGCGCGGCTACACCGCGACGAAGGACCAGCTCCAGAGCCGGCTGCGCCGCATCGAGGGCCAGGTCCGCGGTGTGGAGAAGATGGTCGACGAGGACCGCTACTGCATCGACGTGCTGACCCAGATCAGCGCGATCCAGGCGGCCCTGGACAAGGTCGCTCTCGGCCTGCTCGACGACCACGCCCGGCACTGCATGCAGCACGGCGCCGAGGACGGCAAGGGCGAGGAGATGGCCACCGAGATGATGGCCGCCGTCGGCCGCCTGATGCGCCGCGGCTGACCGCGGCAAGCCCGCCTGTCTGTTTCATCCACCCGTTTCATCTGGCAGTCGCCCTGCCAGTCCCACGGCCCTCACCGGCATGCGTCAACCACCTGAGGTGGTCTTGACAATCGGTGGGGGCCGATGCTGTGCTGTCCTCCGCTTCGTTACATTCATGTTTCATTTGTTACATCCGTATCTCTGGGAGAGACGCGATGACACGACAGGTGTTGCGGCTGGTGGCGATCGGTGCCGCCGTTGCGGTCGGGCTGACAGGGTTCACGCAGGCGCAGGCGGGCGAGTCCGCGGCGGCGAGGGTGTGGGTGACGACCGTCGATGGGACGGAGCTCATGCACGAGCGGGCCCCGGTCGCGTTCGGCCGCCCGGTCGCCGGCGATCCGAACCCCACCGTCACGGTGGATCCGAGCCGCGAGTACCAGACCATGGACGGTTTCGGCGCGTCGATCACCGACTCGTCCGCCGCCGTGCTGTACCGGCTGAGCCCGGCCGAGCGGGAGCGGGCCATGCGCGCCCTGTTCGACCCGGCCAAGGGTGACGGCGTGAGCTTCCTGCGCCAGCCGATCGGCTCGTCGGACTTCACCGCCGCGAGCAGCCACTACTCGCTCGACGACGTGCCGGCGGGGCAGAAGGACTTCAACCTCTCGCACTTCAGCATCGCCCGTGACCAGCAGCAGATCCTGCCGCTGCTGCGCCGGGCCAAGCAGCTCAACCCGCAGGTGAAGATCATGGCGACGCCGTGGAGCCCGCCGGCGTGGATGAAGACCAACGACTCGCTCGTCGGCGGCTCGCTCATCGACGATCCCGCGATCTACAACGCCTACGCGCGGTACCTGGTGCGCTTCGTCCTTGCGTACGCCGCCAACGGCGTGCCGGTCGACTACATCACCGTGCAGAACGAGCCGCAGAACGGCGGCCAGAACGGCTACCCGACCACCGCCATGCGGGTGGCGCAGGAAGCGAAGGTCATCGAGGCGCTCGGCCCGCTGCTGCGGATCGTGAGCCCCCGCACGAAGATCATCGGCTACGACCACAACTGGGCCACCCACCCCAACGACGTGGTCAACGTCCCGCCGGGGCAGGACCCGGAGACCGACTACCCCTACCAGCTGCTGAACAGCCCGGCTGGGAAGTGGCTCGCCGGGACCGCGTACCACTGCTACTACGGTGAGCCCGCCGCGCAGACCGCCCTGCACGACGCGTTCCCGGGCAAGGGCATCTGGTTCACCGAGTGCTCCGGCTCGCACGGCGCGAGCGACACCCCCGCGCAGTTCTTCCGCGACACGCTCAAGTGGCACGCTCGTACCATCGCGATCGGGACGACCCGAAACTGGGCGAAGTCGGCGGTCAACTGGAACATCGCCCTCGACGCGACCGGCGGCCCGCACCTCGGTGGCTGCGACACCTGCACCGGGCTGATCACGGTGCAGCCGGACGGGACGTTCACCACCAACGCCGAGTACTACACGATCGGGCACCTGTCGCGGTTCGTGAAGCCCGGCGCCGTCCGCATCGCCAGCACCTCCTTCGGCACCACCGGCTGGAACGGCCAGATCATGGACGTCGCGTTCCGCAACCCGGACGGGTCGACCGCCCTGGTCGTGCACAACGAGAACGACGACCCCCGCACCTTCACCGTCGCCGCCGGCGGCCGCACCTTCAGCTACACGCTGCCCGGCGGTTCGCTCGCCACGTTCACCTGGCCGCGCAGCCGGGTGTTCGACGACGGCCTGCGGCTGCTGTCCATGAAGGGCGCCACCGCCACGTCGCTGCCGGCGAGCCCGGACGCGAGGTTCGCCGTCGACGAGGACGCCTCGACCCGCTGGTCCGCCGGCCAGGCGCAGGAGCCCGGCCAGTACCTGCAGGTCGACCTCGGTGAGCAGCGGCGCTTCCGCCGGGTCGCGATCGACAGCGGCGGCAGCATCGGCGACTACGCACGGGCCTGGCAGTTGTCCGTCAGCGACGACGGCACCTCCTGGCGCGTGCTCGCGTCGGGCACGGGCACCGGCCAGCTCACCAACGTCGACGTGAAGGCCCGCGCCCGCTACGTGCGGGTGACGAACACGGGCACGAGCGGCAGCTGGTGGAGCCTGGCCGACCTGCGGCTCTACGCATAACCGCGGTGGAGGCGGGGCCCGCCAGCCCCGCCTCCTTCACGACCCTCAGAAGGGAACCCCCATGACCGACCGCCCGGTCAAACGTCTCCTCGCCACCTGTGCCGCGGGCGCGCTGCTCGCCGCCGGCACCGCGTACGTGATCACCCAGGCGTCGCCCGCCCTCGCCGCCACCAACACCAGCGTCTGGCTGACCACGCCGGACCGCGCGAACCAGCTCACGAAGAAGGCCGACGTCGCGTTCGGCACCGCCGGCAGCGGCTCGACGATCACCGTCAACCCGAACACCACCTACCAGTCGATGGTGGGCTTCGGCGCGTCGTTCACCGACTCGTCCGCGAACCTGATCTACAACTCCTCGGCCCGCAACAGCATCATGACCGCGCTGTTCAACCCGAGCAGCGGGATCGGCCTGAGCTTCCTGCGCCAGCCGCTGGGCGCGTCGGACTTCTCGCTGAACTTCTACACCTACGACGACGGCGCCGCCGACCCGAGCCTGTCGCGGTTCTCGGTCGCGCACGACCAGGCGTACATCCTGCCGCTGCTCACCCAGGCCCGCTCGCTGAACCCGCAGCTGTCCACGATGGTCGTGCCGTGGAGCGCGCCGGCGTGGATGAAGACCAACAACAACCTGGTCGGCGGCTCGCTGAGCACCAACTACCAGGGCACCTTCGCCGACTACCTCGTCCGGTCCGTCCAGGCGTACCAGGCGGCGGGCGTGCCCGTGCAGTACCTCAGCGTCCAGAACGAGCCGCAGTTCTCCCCGCCCGGCTACCCCGGCATGCTGATGTCGGCCTCGCAACAGGCCGCGATCATCAACAACCTCGCGCCGAAGCTGTCCGCGGCCGGGCTCGGCACGAAGATCCTCGCCTGGGACCACAACTGGGACAACACGACGTTCGGTCAGCAGGTCCTCGCCGCCACCGGCAACAACACCGCCGGCACCGCGTGGCACTGCTACGGCGGCGACCCGAGCGGGCAGAGCACCGTGCGCAACGCCTACCCGGCGAAGGACATCTTCTTCACCGAATGCTCCGGCATCGAGTCCGGCAACACCTTCGCCGACTCGCTGCTGTGGCAGGGCCGCAACCTCGCCATCGGCGCCACCCGCAACTGGGCGAAGACCGTCACCACGTGGAACATGGCGCTCAACCCGTCGCACGGCCCGGTCATCGGCAGCTGCACCAACTGCATGGGCGTCGTCACCGTCAACGGCGGCAGCGTCACGTACAACGCCGAATACTACGTTCTCGGGCACCTGGCGAAGTTCGTCAAGCCCGGCGCGGTCCGCATCGACTCGACCGGCTACGGCCAGGGCGGCATCGAGAACGTCGCCTTCCGCAACCCGGACGGATCGATCGTCCTCGTCGCGGTGAACTCCGGCGGCGCCCAGAACTTCCAGGTGTCCTTCGGTGGCTCGTCGTTCGGCTACAACCTGCCGGCCGGCTCCATGGCGACCTTCACGTGGCCGGGCGGGCCGGTCACACCGACCAGCCAGCCGCCGGTCACCTCGCAGCCGCCGGCCACCACGATCGATCCCACCAAGTGGTATCAGGTGGTCAACACCAACAGCGGCAAGTGCCTCGACGACGCCGGCTGGGGCACCGCCAACGGCACCGCCCTGCAGCAGTGGACCTGCGGCGCCGCGGCCGCGACCAACCAGCAGTGGCAGTTCCGGCCCACCAGCGGCGGCTACTACCAGGTCGTGAACCGGTTCGCGCCGAACCTGGTCTGGGACGTCAACGGCGGCGCCGGCGCGACCGGTGACGGCGCCCAGGTGCACCTGTGGGCATATGGCGGCGGCACCAACCAGCAGTGGCTGCCGGCGTCCCTCGGCGGCGGTGCGTTCCGCTTCACCGCCCGTAACAGTGGTAAATGTCTCGACGTCCGGGATGTTTCAACCGCTGACGGTGCGTGGCTGCAGCAGTGGGGCTGCACCGGCGGCCTCGCACAGTCGTTCCGCCTGGTCACCCAAGGGTGACCTACGTCCCGGGGGCCCTCCGCCAAGGGCTCCCGGGGCGTTACCGGGTGTAGGGTCCAGATATCCCGGAAACCAGCGGCCCTCCCAGGTGCTCCGCAATCCCGGCGTTCTCGGTTGCTGTGTGTCACCGTGTCCACCTTCCGGTGCTTGCCGCGGCACCGGGCGAGAGGTTCGGCATATGGCGATCAGTTATGGCTTTCTCAGCACGCATCCGCCGACGCTTTGTGGACTCGCCAGCTTCAGTTCGGCACTCGCAAGGCATCTACCCGTCGAGCGCAGGCCGCACGGCATCGTGCGGGTGACCGCCGCCGGCGACGACCAGCGCGCCAGGGCCGATGTCACCCACACGTGGCGGTCCGGCCCGGGCGACGGCTGGCGCGGCGCCGCCGACGTGCTGGGTGGCTACGACGTCGCCGTGGTGCAGCACGAATACGGCATCTATCCCGGCCGTGACGGCGAGGACCTGCTGCCGCTGCTGCGCCGGCTGACGGTGCCGAGCATCGTCGTGCTCCACACGGTGCTGACCCGGCCGAGCCACGCGCAGCGGACGCTGCTGGAGAAGATCATGGCTGTCGCCGGCGCCGTCGTGACGCTGACCGACACCGCCCGGGACCGGCTCCTCGCCGGCTACACGGTCGATGCCGCGAAGGTCAGCGTCATCCCGCACGGCGTCGACACCCCGGCCGTCGACCCGGCCCGCGACGGCGCCCAGCCGCACCTGCTGACGTGGGGGCTGCTCGGCCCCGGCAAGGGCATCGAATGGGCGGTGCGGGCCCTGGCCCGGCTGCGTGACCTCGACCCGCGACCGATCTACACGATCGCGGGGCAGACCCACCCGAAGGTGCTCGAGCACGAGGGCGAGGTCTACCGGTCCGGCCTGCAGCGCCTCACGCACCTGCTCGACATGGCGCACCTCGTCCGCTTCCGCGGCGACTACCTGGACCGGGCCGCCCTGTCGGGTCTCGTCCGCTCCGCCGACGTGGTGGTCCTGCCCTACGACTCCCGCGAGCAGGTCACCTCCGGCGTGCTCGTCGAGGCGGTCGCCGCCGGGATCCCGGTCGTCGCGACCGCGTTCCCGCACGCCGTCGAGCTGCTCGCCGACGGGCCCGGCCTCGTCGTGCCGCACCAGGACCCGGCCGCGATGGCCGCCGCGGTCCGCCGCATCCTCACCGAGCCCGGCCTGGCCGCCGAGCTCACCGGCCGCGGCCGCACGCTGAGCGCGGCGGCACGGTGGCCGGTCGTCGCACAGCGTTATGCGGACCTCGCCCGGAGCCTGGTCCACGCGCGGCCCTCCGCGCTCGACGCGGTCGCCGCGTGACCGCGCTCGCGGTCCCAGCGGTTACTGTCACCACGGATCTCGACTTCACCCACCTCGTCCGGCTCACCGACGACACCGGGCTGTTCGAGCACGCACGCCACGCCACGGTGCGGCGCGAGCACGGCTACTGCACCGACGACGTGGCCCGGGGGCTGCTGGTCACCAGCCGCGAACCGGACCCGTCGCCGGCGGTGCTGCGCCTCGCGGAGTGCTACCTGACGTTCCTCGCGCACGCCCAGGACGGCACCGGCGCCTTCCACAACCGGCTCGGCCACGACCGGCGCTGGAGCGACGAGCCCGGCCTCGGCGACTGGTGGGGCCGGGCCGTGTGGGGCCTCGGCACCGCCGCCGCGCGCAGCGCCGCGCCGTGGATCCGGCGGGAGGCGCTCGGCGTGTTCATGCTCGGCGCCACGCGACGGTCGCCCGCGGTGCACGCGATGGCGTATGCCGGGCTGGGCGCCGCCGAGGTGCTGCGCGTCGACCCGGGCAACACCGTGGCCGCGGCCCTGCTGCGCGACGCGGCGGCGGCCGGGGGGGGGCGCCCCGCCGGCCCGCGGGGGGCGGGGGCCCGGGGGCAGCGCCCCGCTGGGGACGCCGCCCGGGGCGGGGGGGGCGGGGGCGCGGGGGACCACCAGCGCGCCCAC